>JAUYSA010000461.1 GCA_030696545.1 Hyphomonadaceae bacterium | reverse complement strand
TCCCTCATGTCAGTGCGCGGGCAGTATATGTCAGCTCATGCGCCTGGTGGATTTGCGAGGGCGCTATCCCTCAAAGTTTCGGGCTAGAGGGTTGAATTCATGCGGGAAGAAAATCCGCTATCCCGCAGTTCTGATATCGCTCTATCCCCCATTCTCGTCATCAGTGCGTGGGTGCCCCCTCCGTCTCGCGTGCTGCGCACGCGATCCACCTCCCCCAGTGCTTTGCACTGAGGGAGGCAATTCCCCTCAGTCGCAAGGCAGCGGTGGTGGGTTGCCTCCCCATGCGTAGCAGGGGGAGGTGGATCGCGCGCAGCGCGAGACGGAGGGGGATCGCGAGGCGGGTTAGCCGATCTTCAGCCTTGCGAAGGCCATCGCTCCTGTTGGGTCTCCATCGTAGAGCGGGGACAGTGTGTTGCTGACCCAGTTCTGGGTGATGGAGGCGCCGAGGGCGAGCTTCACGTTTTCGGTGAGCGTGAAGTTTCTGGCGAGGCCGATATTGAGGCGTTGAACCTTCTCGATCGGGCCGTGGTGGATGAGGCCGAGTTCGTCCGTCTCGATGGCTTCGGCACGTGAGAAGATCGTCCAGTCGGCGTTGGGCGACCAGCTGGCTTCAGCTAGCCAGGCGTCGAGGGAGACATCTTCGCTGTTGTCCTTCCTTGCGAAGGCGGCGGTGAAGGCGAGTTCGCCATTGTTGGCCAGCCTTTGTGTGTAGAGGGCGCTCGCGGAGTATTTGGTGACATCGACATCGGGTTCGAGCTGCTCGGGGCTGGTGACGTCGGCCCAGCTGGCCTGCAGCGACCAGTTGGCGCTCGGGTTCCAGGAGAGGCGGACGGCGGTGGAGTCAAGTTCGCCGGTTTCGATGTCATAGCGCGACTGGTCTGGCTCGCGGCCGCGGAAGCGGGAGGCTTCGAGCTTGAAATTGTCATGCACCCAGCCGGCGGTGAGGACGCCGAAGGTGATGTGGGTGGAGTCCATCCAGTGGTGGGTGATGGGGGCTTCGGGGCTTACCATCGCGGCGGGGCGATGCATGAAGGCGGGCGGGCCGAAGGCAGGTTCGCCGGGGAGGCCAGCGTAGAGGAAAATGCTGTCGCTGCTGGACAGGCGATGCGCGTAGCTGGCGGAAAGCTCCATAACGAAGTCATGCGGGTGTTGCCGGTCGACGAGGGTGTCGACGCCGTCGGCGGTTTCGCCAGCAGCGAGGAGAAGCGGGTAGCCGCTTTTTCCCATCAGCGGATCGGGGCTGAGCATGGCGCGGAGTTGCAGCGTGCCGTTGTCGCCGATGGGGCGCTGAGCCGTGCCCATCAGCATTCCGGCGGCGAAGGTTTTCTCGTCGCCGCGTGGGCCGTCCTGCCAGCTATAGACTCCGTCGAGTGTGGCGTGGCCCATCAGCATCCAGTCGCCAGCCGTGACGTGAATGCCGCCATGGGTGGAGGCGTCGGGGACCCAGCTGGTGCCGGAGGCGTCGCGGGTTGAGGCATAGGCGCCGAAGGCGCTTTGCATGGTGTGTGTTTGGGCGTGGCCGCTTTCAGTATGCGCGGCGCCGTGGTCCATCTTTGAATGATCCATCTGGCCGTGAGCCGCGTGATCTTCGGCGGGTTTCTGTTCGGCCGGCGGCGTGTGGCCTTCGTGGGCGGAATGGTCTGTGACCTGCGCCATAGCGGATGGCGCAATCAGGATCGCCGAAGCGATCAGGGCTAAGCGTGTCATGGGATTTTCCTGACGTGAATCTCTGGGGAGCGGCGCCAAGACAGCATCGAGGGCCGCGTGCGAGGTTCAGGTCAGGCGCGTGGTGGGCGCCAGTCGGGCGTGGGATCGGTGGAATGGAAGGCGACAGCGGCGGCCGTGGTCCAGGCGTAGGGCTCGATATGTTGCGAGGCCGTGGCGGCAGGGAGCGTGGCGCAGATCTTCAGCGCGGCGATGCATACGCAATGGTCGGCGGGTTGCTCGGAATGCGTGGGGTGGTGGGCCGCTTTGGTTTCGGCAGCGGGCTGGCCGTCGTGGCAGGACGGGTTTTCGGCTTTGACGGATTCGGCTTCGTGAGCGAGCGCGGTTGCAAGGCGGGCGCAATGCTGCGCGGCGGCTTCCATTTGTCCGGTAAAGACAAAGGCCGTGCAGATCGCCAGCAGGATGCGGGTCAGCTTTGACAGCATGGACCGAACATCGTGGCGGGGGCGGGTTGTGTCAACGCACGCCCCCGTCACGGTCAGGAGAGGCTACCCGCCATTGGCCGCGGCGCGGATGGCGCTGATCATGGCCTGTGACTTCTGGCTCTGGGCGCTGTCGGAGGCCTTGGGCATGGCCGAATTCACGGCGATGACGAGGTTCTCTTCGGGATAGACGTAGATGCCCTGGCCGAAGATGCCGGCGGCGCGATAGCCGTCTTCCATGGGCCACCAGAAATAGCCGTAGGCGGCGCCTTTTTCGGCCTGCGCCTTCGGGACGTGGTTGGCGGTGGCCTCTTCGACCCAGCCGTCTGGCAGGATCTTCTTGCCGTCGATTACGCCGCCGCCGAGCATGAAGAGGCCGATGCGGGCGTAGTCGCGGAGCGTCATGGACATGCAGCAGCCGCCGCGTTCCTGGCCGGCCTTGTCGACCATCCAGATCGCGTCCTGCTCCATGCCGAAGGGCGCCCAGAGCTTTTCGGAGGCGTATTGGGCGAGGCTCTTGCCGGCGAGGGCGCGGCCAAGGGCGAGGCCGGCGAGGTCTGTCTCTCCGGTTTTATAGACCCATTTCGCGCCCGGCTCGGCTTCGCGTTTGAGCTTCGACATGTAGCCGACGAGCGGGTTCACGCCGCCGGTCCAGGGCGCGAAGCCGGCGAGGGCGACGTCGGATTTCGGGTTGGCGTAGTCCTCGTTCCATTTGACGCCGGTGGTCATGGTCATCAGGCGGCGGAGGCTGACGCCGTCATAGGCGGAGCCCTTGAGCTCCGGGAGGTATTTCGTGACCGGGTCGTAGATCGAGGTGATCCAGCCGTCCTTCACGGCGGCGCCGATCAGCGTGGCGGTGACGGACTTGGCGACGGAGAAGGAGGTCCAGCGATCGGTAGGCTTGCGGCCGAGGGCGTATTTTTCGAGGACGACATTGCCGTCCTTGATGGCGATGACGCCGGTGACGCGATTGTCGGCCATGAATTTGTCGATGGTCGAGGTCTTTGAGCCGACCGTGATCTTCGGATCGATCTGGGTTGCGGCCAGCGGCAGTTCGCGGACCTTGTCGCCCTTCTTGATGGTGGCG
>JAUYSA010000430.1 GCA_030696545.1 Hyphomonadaceae bacterium | reverse complement strand
GTAGTGGCGTGGCACGGAAAGTGGTGCCAACCGAACAACGGAACGACAGCCAGTCCAGAGCCTGCCAGCGTACATCCAGCTTCGGGTTGAAGGTGTCACCTCCCTCGTTCTCTCCATAATTCTCGTAGCGCGCCGCGATGTGTGCGCTGAAGTTGTCGGTGAAGGGAAACGCCATTTCCGCGAAACCCGCATACACGTTCTGCACGATGTTCGCGGGAAGGGAGGACGACTGTAGTGAAAACGGGCCTGGAGTGGTGGTGCAAGTCCCGCCGATGAGGATGTCGGGGCAAGGCGTTACCAGTCGGTTGTTCAGCGGCCCATAATTCGTGCGGTAGAAGTTGCGACGGAACTGTCCGCCGGCCGCCCATCCGATCTTGCCTCCGGAGAACTCGATCGGCAGTTCTCCGTTCAGGACGCCATCAAGCACGAACAGCCGCGCGGTGGAGTCGCTGGATAACGACGTACCGACCCACTTCACCAATTCTAGCGGGTTTGCGACCGCTGAATTGTAAAGCGGGTTAGCGGCGCCTGGGCGTTCGGCCGAGAACTGCGAGTTGGCGGGAAACGAATTGGAGAACGGGTTGAAGTAGTAGCAGCCGAGCGTGTTGTTGCCGGCGTTGGTGGTGAAGTTCGCGGTCTCCGACGCAGTGCAGCCGTTGGTGTCGCCGGCGAGCGCGCCGAATCCCCGCAGCGCGAGCTGGGTGCGCGAGACGATCGTGTCCCAGCCGCCCTTGGTGACGATGTTGATGTTATGGAACGTCGCGGCCAGATCCCATCCGATTGCGTCGTCGAAGACCTTGCCCGAGAAGCCGCCTGATAGCCGGTAGGTTTTCTGGATAACTGGGGTGGCGGTGCCGTCATCGCCGTCGAAGAACGGGTTACCTCCGAGCCCGAAGGGCCGGAAGTTAATGGCCGGAAAAACCACGCCGGTGAGTGCGGCCGGAAACGCGTTAGGGAACTGCTGGCGCAGCAGAGTCAGGCCCGGGTTGCTTGCTGGCACGAAGTAATTGCCGGGAAACGGAGACGTCAGGGACGTCGGCCCGGGGGCCGTGTTCGGATAACCGGGCGAGCTGCGCTGTACGGCCTTGGTTTCGGTGTAAAAAGCTTCGGCGTGGAATTTGACGTTGTCCGACAGCTCGAAATTGGTTTCACCGTACAACTGCCAGCGGCTGGTCGGATCGATCAGGTTGATAAATGCACCCGCGATGCGGGCCAGGCACACCTGATTACCGCCCACGAAGCCAGCTTGTGCGCCGACCGTGGCGCAGCCCGGATCGCGCATCTGCGCGCCAAGCGTCGAGGTCCCAGTCAGCGGCAGGAACGAGGTGGGGTTGTTGGTGAAGGAGAAACCAGCGTCCGGGTTCTCCAGATAACTCGGCAGATTCCAATCGCGTTCGTTGCCACGCAGGCGTCCACGTACCTGCCAGCCGGCCGACAGCAGGACGTCACCCCGCTCGCCTTGCCAGCCCCAGATCGCACTGGCGCTGTAGTCGGGCTCATCGGCGCCAGCGATATAACGATAGTCGGCCGAAACCTGCAGGCCGTCGAAGTTCTTGCGGGTGATGAAGTTCACCACGCCCCCGATAGCGTCGGAGCCATAGGTGGCGGCCGCACCATCCTTGAGGATCTCGATGCGCCCAATCGCGGCTTGTGGGAGACTATTGACGTCCACCGGTCCGTTGACCGTCGGGATACTCGCCAATCGCCGCCCATTCAGCAGAACCAGGGTGCGCGTCGCGCCCAGGTTACGTAGATTGACAGTCGCGACGCCGGCCGGCGTGCCACTGACCGGTCCTGCGTACTGATTGTGGTCACCAACGATACCGCCGCTGACCGTCAAATTTTTCATGAGTTCGATGGTGGTCGGGTTGCCCTGACGCTCCAGCTCATCAGCGCCGATCACATCCACGGGCAGTGCTGCGTCTTCAGGCGTGCCGGCGATAAAGGAGCCGGTCACAATCACTTCACTCACTTCGCTATCAGCTGACTGTGCCGCGGCCGATCCGGCCCAGAGCCCCGCCGCAAGGCAGACAGCAAGGGTCGAGCCCTGGTTCAACAGAGTCTTCTTCATATTGAATGTCCTCCCCTGCGCCGCCTTCGACGCTTATTATGCGCGTAAGAGGTCAGAATGGTTGCCGTGGCGTCAAGTCGATTTTTTCTGCGAAACGTATTTTCACAATCGGGCACTTTAACATTCTGCGGGTATGTCATTTATATCGTCAGATTTGCTCGGCCTCTGGGTGGCGGTGACGATTCGTTGCTCGCTTGATGAAGCTCAGAGCTGCCGTTGTCACGGGTGAAGTAGCTGACACTTCCCTCTCGTTATCGACTGCGCCGAAGATAGGACATCTCGTTTATCTTCACGTAGACTTGGTCGAGATGCCATCGCCAGTGGGTGTGCTCACGCGCCTGACATCCGGTTATTGCGGACTCGGCCGAACATCGACCGGAACCGGTTCCACCAGAGCCTCGCCGTCTCATGGCATATATCGATGCCGCGCTCGTGCAGGAGATGCTCCACGTTGCGCAGCGACAGTGGATATTTCACGTTCATCATCACAACGAGGCGCAAAGACTATCCAATGGTCTCTCCCGCCCATCCCCGCTAGCGCCCGGCTGACACGGGTCCTATTCGGCGCAGTGATCATCTAGGCCTCGACCAGGGTGAGCGTGGAGGGCGGCGACGGGACGAGCAGCGGCGACCCTGGGCGAACCTAACTGGCCGGATACTGTTTAGATTAGGAAGAGATGCGCCTTGGAGAGCTAACACTCCGTCGCCCTATTCGCCTGTTGCAACTCACTCCTAATCCGCTGCTTTGCAAGGGCGGCAAGAACGCATCCAACAACAATGAGGCCGGTACCGGCGAGTGCCGATAGCGTCACAGATTCACAGAAGAATATCCAACCCAGTATTGCCGCCCAGATGAACGCGGTATATTCAATAGGAAGAAGTTGCTGAGCTTCAGCACGACCCCACGCCCAACTCAAGCAGAGCAACGAGATGAACTGGAGCATCCCCGCGGCGCCAATCAAGACCCATTGTGTGGCATTCGGGGGAGTTGCGAACCAGGGAGCAACAAGTAACATTAGGCATAAGACAATAAAATTATTAAAGAACGCGATCTCTATCGGCGGACATGACTGCGCTTGTTGGCGCTGAAGGATGAGATTCATTGCATAAAAGAGTGCGCTTAGAAGCATCGCGGCGGCACTGATTAGTGTTTCGGTGGTGTAAACTGCCGACATACGCCCACTGACAATGACTAGGACTCCTATGAAACCTAACACAGCTCCGAGGATCGCCTTGTACGAAAGTTTCTCACGAAGTATCAAGGCCGCAAGAATAAGTGCAATTAGGGGTGCGATAAAGCTGAGGGCAATCGCTTCCGCCAACGGTAATCTGATTAAACCCCAGAAAAAAAGTAAGCCCGAGAACAAACCGAAGAAACCGCGGGCCATGTGTAAACGCCGCGCGGCGCGAGGCGGCATGCGATTTCGGCTAACGATCATTGCGGCCAGCCCGATGAATGAGCAGAAAGCCGACCGCCAAAACAGTATATTATAGGCGCCTAGCGTCGTTCCGACGTCCTTCATAATTGCGTCCATTGCCGTGAATGTCGCAATGCCCACGGCGCACACTGTGACCACAATCGCAAGTGGTTCCTCCCGATTGATCGTGGGGGGCATAATTTTCCTTCACGGTGTGGTGGTTGGAAATCGCAAGCTCGTTTCGTTTGCTTTGAAGGTCAGACGCAGGTGATGCCCACTTCTTGTGCTTGATGTGTCAGAGCGGTCTTGCCGAAAGGATCCAGAACGGCGTGTCCGTTGCGGGCACGATAGTCGCATGGCCACGCATGGACACCCTGCACGCCGAGGCGCACTCGGACTGTAGTTGGCGCGTCCTAGTCCTCGATGGCTGTCCGACATTCCTCCTTGAGTGGAATTAATTCGCAGGGGTATGTTCAAGTTGTGTAAGGGAGCTGAGTGCGCAGGTTTGCTCCCTAGTAGGTGATGCTTGGGTACCAATCTGTCCCGCGGCCGCCCGGGGTAAGATCCAGCACGTTCCAGAGCACCATCAGGTCCGGCTCGGTCGTCGGATCCTTTCCCGGGTCGGCCGACTCAAAACCCAATTCCGCGCCCCAGAAGTGGCGGATGATCCCGTCACGACGGGTGAATACGTTAATGGCTGCGGTGTCCGTCCCATCCTCCATGATGGCGTGATAGTCCTGGCTGAACTTGCCGTTGACGTCGGCGTAGAGCGGCAGGTTGTTCCAACTGCGCTCGACCTTGAACGCTACCTGTCGCTCGATGGGGGACAGGCCGACGATCGCCATGGCGATACGTTGGCGGACGTGGTCAGCATTGCCGTTCACGCTGCTCAGCAGCGCCGTGCACATGGGACAGGGGCGCTGGCGCTTGGGGCCATACATCCAGTTGTAGACGAACAGGGTGTCCTTATCGCCGAACAGCTCCGCGATCCCGACTGGATTGGCGCCCTGCACGCTGCTGGCCTCGCCCAGAAACTGGTAGTCGCCCTTGACTTCGCCTCCGGGCGGTAGGGCGCGGCGCTGGGCCGCCACGCGCGCGATGTGGCGGTGAGCTCGATCTCCTCGGCCAACAAGGCCTCGCGGGCCTGGCGGTACTCGCGGCTCTCATTCGGCTGCCGAGCCAGGTTGTTGCGGGCCACTGCGGCGGCGGGTTCTAGGGCGGGCGTTTCCGGCATGGCATGTCTCCCAGGGGTGCTGTCAGTCCAACGACAACTTGTCTCCACTTGGCGGAGTGAGGGCAGGGGCCTTCTGGTCTCAGGCCATGAGCAACTGCCACTCAGCCAAGGCGGCTGAGCGGTTGGCTTTGTAAGTCTCTCGGCTTGTTAGATGGCGCTCCTGGTTGAAGTGGTTGTGGACGGTGCCGTGCACCGAGGCGAACTTCTGGAGTGTCTTCATCCTCCGGAACCTGAGCATCGCTCGCTCCCGTCGTCGGAATGGTTGGTGAGAGTTCTCAGCGCGGTTATTCAGCCACCGGCCGACCTCCTGATCTTCGGCGTTGCCGATCTCCTTCATGGCTGCGGTGTAGGAGCGCAGCCCATCTGTGATGATCGCGCGCGCCTTGCCGTGACGCTTCATAGCCCGCTCGATGAAGCTCATGGCTGCGGCCTTGTCGCGGTTCTTGCTGGCGAAGGATCCCAGCACTTCCCCCTCGTGATCCACCGCCCGCCACAGGTCGTGCATCTCGCCGTTGATCTTCACGTAGACCTCGTCGAGACGCCATCGCCAGTGGGTGTGCTCCCGCATCCGATCGACGCGCTTCTTACGAATCTCGGCGGCGAACATCGGCCCAAACCGGTTCCACCAAAGCCTCACCGTCTCATGGCAAATGTCGATCCCGCGCTCGTGGAGGAGAT
>JAUYSA010000232.1 GCA_030696545.1 Hyphomonadaceae bacterium | reverse complement strand
CAGGGTATAACCGGGGCAGCGAGTGGGACACCGCTGCCTACGGTCTGCCTCATGGACGTCTCTCTCAAGCATCCCGGCGAACTCACGTTTGCGGAGGTCGATGCATGGCGTGTGCTGCGCGCTGGCGATGCGGCTTACGACAATCCCTTCTTTGCGCCCGAGTTCGCACGGGCGGTTGGCGGCGTGCGCGAGGACGCGCGTGTGGTGGTCGTGCGCGGCGTATCCGGTTCGGTTGAGCTGGTGTTGCCGGTGCAGCTTGCAGCGTCTGGGCTGGCGCGGCCGCTGGGCGCGCCGATGTGCGACGTGAACGGCCCCGTCGCAACGCCAGACATGCGCGAGAAGATGGGGCAGGTGCTCGCGAAAGCGGGGATCGCAGCCTACGCGTTTTCGGGGTGGCCGGATGTGCGTGCCATGCACGGCCTGAAATTGCGCGGGCGCGAAGGCTCGGCCGTGGCGGACCTGTCGCGCGGATTCGCGGCATGGCTGGAAGAGCAGCGCGATCTTCATGCCAAGCACTTCAAGAAGATGCGGCGTCTGGCGCGGCAGGGTGAGAGCGATTTCGGCGCAGAGACGGTGACGTTTGGCGCGGCGCGGGCGGAAGATCTTGCGACACTGATCCAGTGGAAGCGCGACCAGTTCATGCGCACGCGCCGGCATGATGTTCTGCGGCCGGCATGGACGCGGGGTCTGCTGGAAGCGTGCGCAGCGCATAAGGGCGAGGCGTTCGCGGGCGTTATGGCGACGCTGCGGTATGGCGGCAGACTCGCGGCGGCGGAATTTGGCTTGCGCAGCGGCGGCGTGCTGCATGGCTGGATCGCGGGATATGATCCCGAGTTTGCCTCGTGCTCGCCTGGCCTGGTGCTGCAGGAACGGCTGCTGGAGCAGGCGGCGGCGGAAGGCGTGACGCAGGCTGTTCTCGGGACGGGCGAGGGGCACTACAAGAAGCATTACGCCAGTCATTATACTGCGGTCGACGATGGCGTGGTTACGGCCAGCGGCATGTCGGGCGGGGCGCGGGCGCTGGCGGCGGGGCTGCTTCATGCGGTGGAAAGCGGCCGGTTCGGTCCGGCTGCAAAGCTGGCCGGACGGACGCGGCGGCGGCTGGATGTGATTCTCGCGGTCGAGACCCGGATGGGCGATCAGGTGCGCGGGGTGACGCGGGCGTTGACCGAAGACCCGGCGCTGGCGCGCACATCAACCGCGCTGAAGGCCGCAGTTCAGGCCTCGGCCATCTGATTTCACTTATGATTTGCTGTGAGTTAGCAGCTGAACCCCAGAAGCGGGTTTGGATTTCCGGCGCGATGCTCTAAGCACCGGGAAGGGGAACGCCTTCCGGTTCGGGGGGCCAGAATGGCTCAGCGCCGCCGAGGAATATGGACACCGCCGTCAAACCAGAAACACGCGCGATGAAGGTGGCGTCTGCCGGCCGCATCATCGTGGTGCGTCATGGCCGTCCTGCGGTGATCCCGAAGGAAGGCCCGCCCATGGGCTGGCGCGACTACAAGGACTGGTGGGCGCGCTACGAACTCAGTTCGCTGAAGGAGGGGCAGAGCTGCCCCGAGGCGCTGCTGAAGCAGATCGGCGATGACGCGGTCATTCTTTCAAGCGCCCGTCCGCGCGCGATTCAGACGGCGGGGCAACTCGGCCGTGGGCGCGAGGTAAAGCACGACGCGCTGTTCAACGAGGCGCCGCTGCCGCCGCCGCGGATGCGGGGCACGATGCGGCCGAAGAACTGGAACAAGATTGCGCGGTTGCTCTGGATGCTGGGACATAGCGGCGGCGAGGAACACGTGCGTGATGCGAAGCGCCGCGCGGCGAAAGCGGCGAGCGTGCTGGTTGAGACGGCAGGCGAGGGACGAGATGTGGTGCTTGCCGCGCATGGCTGGTTCAACAGGATGCTGCGGCCGGAGCTGAAGAAGCGCGGCTGGGCCAATGTGCATGACGGCGGCGACAAGTACTGGTCGTACCGGATTTATCAGAAGAAGACGTGAGCGCCAGAAGCGGAAAATAGGTCCGCGTTCCCCGCGAAGGCGGGGACCCAGCAACCGTTTCGATACTTGCCCTGTATTGCGATCGCGGCCAGCAGACCTAAAATCGACGTCTGCGCTGGATCCCCGCCTTCGCGGGGAACGCGGACAACAAGTTGTCCGCTTCCGTGGCATGAGCCAACGCAATTTTCTGCCGGATTGGCGCGCTTGCCTCCCCCGTCGATGCGCTTATGGTGGCGCACTTTTTGGAGAACCGGATGCCAGAGCCAAAGGCCAGCGCCGATATTGCGTCGATGGGTTTCGAGGATGCGCTGCGCGAACTCGAGCAGATCGTGCACAAGCTCGAAGCGGGCGATGTGCCTCTGGAGGATTCAATCCGCATCTATGAGCGTGGCGCGGCGCTGAAGGCGCATTGCGAGAAGAAGCTCAAGGAAGCAGAGCTGAAGGTCGAGAAAATCGTTCTGGGGCCGGATGGTCCGAAGGGCGTCGAGAGAGCTGATGATCTATAATATCGATCCGGATTTCGAGCAGCGCCTCAACGAGGTGGCAGACCGCATTACGGTGGCGCTGGACCAGCTGATCCCGCCGGCGTCGGGGCCCGAAGCGCAGCTGATGCGCGCGATGCGGCATGGCGCGCTGAGCAAGGGCAAGCGTCTGCGCCC
>JAUYSA010000079.1 GCA_030696545.1 Hyphomonadaceae bacterium | reverse complement strand
CCTTGGAAAGATCAGCTTCATCGCGCATAAAGATGAGCGGTCCCGGGATATGTCCGCCAGCTTTCAGCGCGGCATCCGCTTTTGGTCGATAGATGTCGTTCAGCCATTTCCCGATCGCGGGACTATCTGCATAGCGACCATCCCATCCATCGAACCCGTAGGTAATGTCGTACTGGTAATCCATGCCGTCTGTGACGTGCAGGTCGATGTAGAAATCAGGATCGTACTTTCGGATCACGCCGAGAAGCGCCTGCATCTCGGGTGCGTCGGCCTTCATGTAATCGCGGTTGAGGTTCAGGTTCTGCGCCGTGTTGCGCCAGCCCATGTTCAGCGGGCCGCGCTGGTTCGGCCGGCTGTACATGGTCGAGCGCTCATGCCCGTCGGCGTTCAGCACCGGAATGAACACGATGTTGACCTTGCCGATCAGTTCGTCGCGCCCTTTGAAGCAGATGTCGCGGATCAGCATCAGCATGGCGTCTTTGCCGTCGATCTCGCCCGAATGGATGCCGGCCTGGATAAGGAAGACAGGCTTGGACGGCTGGAAGGTCGCTCCGTCCTTCGAGAGAATGACGGCCACGAGCTCGCGCCCTTGCGGCGTTGTTCCAATGGGCTCGATGCGGAGCAGGGCAGATTGCCGGTCGACCGTTCTGAGCCAGTCGATTGTCTGGTCGTAACTCGGCGTCGCGGTTAGCCCTGTTGCTTCGGACGGGGTGATCCACGGGTCGCCCGCTCGCGCGACAAGCTTTTCGCTAGCGCCGGTCCAGGCCGGGGCAGGGGGGAGGAAGCTCTCCGGATCTAGCTTCGGCGTTTGCGCATTCGCCATCAACATTGCTCCCAGGAAAAAGACCCCGAGCGCGGTGGCGACCCGCTTGTGCATGATCATGTCAGACCGCCATTGTGGCCGCTCTCTAATGATCTGTTCTACCATGCGCCAAGCGTTATCGCGCAAGATGCCAGAGGGGATGTCAAAGTGAAAAGTCAGGTTACAGGCCTGCTGTTTGCATCGCTTATCTCTTCTGGCTGTGCTGTTTCGCCAATAGCGGAAAGTGGCGCATGGCTTCCGGCTACTGCGGTTGTGTCCGCTCTGCGGGGCATTTCGGGCGAAGTCAGTGAGACAAGCCTGCGCGGTTATGTGGAGAAAATGGTCGGCTTCGGCACGCGCCACACGCTCTCCGACACAGTTTCCCCCACACGGGGAATAGGCGCGGCGCGCCGATGGGTAGAGGCGGAGTTCAGGACAATGTCGGCAGACTGCGGCGGTTGCCTTCAGATCGTGCTGCCGTCCGACGTCGTGACAGGGCCACGCATCCCGAACCCGACAGAGGTTGTCGACGTGGTCGCGATCCAGCGCGGAACAACGGACCCCAACCGGATAATCATAATTCAGGGCCATCTCGATAGCCGCGTCAACGATGTGATGAACGCGACAGCCGATGCGCCAGGCGCCAATGACGATGCATCTGGCGTTGCCGCCGTGATGGAGTCTGCGCGTATCCTCTCCAGACACCGCTTTGCCGCAACGGTGGTGTATGCGGCGCTGTCAGGCGAGGAGCAGGGGCTGGTAGGCGGACGTATTCTCGCCGACTACGCCAAGGCGCAGGGCTGGGAAGTGCTAGCCGTGTTGAACAACGATATCGTCGGCAATACGCGCGGGATGGCGGACACCATAGAGAGCCGCGTTCGCGTGTTTTCGGAAGGTGTTCGTTCGTCGGAATCCGAAGCACAGGGCAATGCGCGGCGGTCAGTTGGCGGGGAGGTTGATTCACCCTCCCGCAATCTTGCACGGTACATCGACGCGCTCGCTGATCAGCACCTGCCGGGATTTGACGCTGCAATGGTCTATCGCCGCGATCGGTTTGGTCGCGGCGGTGATCAGGTGCCGATGGTGGAGGCCGGCTTTCCGGCGGTGCGCATAACCGAGGCCGCTGAGAACTATACGCGCCAGCATCAGGATATCCGCACGGAGAATGGGATTGCGTATGGCGACACGATTGATGGCGTCGACTTTCCATATCTTGCGCGTGTTACAAGACTGAATGCAATTGCGCTCGCGTCACTGGCTTCGGCTCCGAGACCGCCGGCGGAAGTGAAGGTGGAAGGCGCCGTTTCAGCCAATACCAAAGTGACGTGGACAGCCTCGGCGGGCGCCGCCAGCTATGCGGTCTGGTGGCGCGAGACCACGTCACCGACATGGCAGCACAGCAAGCTGGTTAGCGGCGGCGAGACCTCCGCAACGCTTGAGAAGGTCGTAATAGACGACTGGTTCTTTGGCGTGCAGGCGATTTCGCAGGATGGCTATGCCAGCCCGATACAGTTCGCAGGGGTCGTGGGCGTCTTCCTGCCATCCGCTCCAAAATAGCGATCAGCGCGCTGTGAGGATATCGTCGATATAGGCTGGTTTGCCCGTTATCCGTTCAAGACGCGGATAGCGATGGCCGCCCCGATAGTCGATCCGCACTGTCTTGAACGTTTCTCCCATCCGGATCAGCAGATCGACAGGCGCGCCGGCTTTTGTGGCGGCAACCGCGGCCCTGAGGCGATCCGTAGAGAAGGCCTGCCCGTTGATGCCAGTAACAGTCAGCGACGTGTTGAGCCCCGCTTTCCATGCAGGTCCATCCCATTGGATAAGCAGGATCTTGCCGTTCTGGTCGACCGACAGGCCAATCGAGTACAGCAGGTTTGCGCCGCGTGATCGAACTTCCCCATCGCGCCACACGGCGTTAGGCGTGTCGCCATAGACGAGCCTGTAACCCCCGCGCTCCAGCCCATCCAGCGGCGCCTTTTTCGCGACGTCGTCCACGCGCGCCTTGAAGAACATTTCCCAGTCGTACGGTTCGATCTTGTTGAGCGTCGCGACCACGTCCTTGCGCGTATAGGTCAACGTCCCCCAGTCGCCATCATTGACGCCGAAGAACGCCTTGGCGAAATCATCAAGCGACCGCTTTCCGCCCGATCGTTCCCGGATCAGCGTGTCGACGTCCATCCAGATCAGCTGACCTTCGGAATAATAGTCTTCGCTGCGCTGCCAGTTTTGCCAGGGCAGGGAGCGGCGCGCTGCGATGATAGGGTCCATGGTGGTGTCGATAAGCGGCCGCCAGTTCCTGCCCGTCCGCGCATCGTACATGGCCGCGTTGTTTGCGATCAGGTCGAGCGCCTGCTGCTTCGAGACAAAGCCGGACCGCGTGGCGAGAACGTTGCCGTAGTATTGCGTCTGACCTTCATACAGCCACAACATACTGTTGCGCATGGGCGTGTTGAAATTCGGCGTCCAGAGATCGGCGCCACGGCGATATTTGCCGTTCCATGAGTGGTTGTATTCGTGGGCCAGCAGGTCCTTGCTGACAAAGCCGCTGTCCCAGTTGCGGAAGTATCCGCTGCCCACGCCGTTGTCGCTCGATCGCTGATGCTCGATCCCTGCGCCCGACAGCCTGTCGCTGACTGACAGCAGGAAATCGTAATGGTTGAAGTGACGCGCGCCATACAGCTTGTCCGCCTGCACGATGAGGTTGCGGTGAACCTGGATGACCTCCGGCGACGGATCGACCTGACCAAGCTCATCGCCCATCGCGTTGAGCGTCACGCGCGAACGTCCGCCCGGATCAAGGTCGAATTTCCTCATGTATTTACCGGCGAAGAGCGGGCTGTCGATAACGGTCTCCCAATCGGTCGTTTTGAACTTCACCACGCCGTTGCTGCTTGAAGCCGTCTCCAGCGCTGTAGCGTAGTCCCATCCCTGCGGCAGCTTCACGGTGACGTCGAAGTTTACCCGCCGCGCGTAGTGGCCCGCAGGATAGAGCGCTGCGATGTACCAGTTGAGACGCAGCATCTCGGGCGTCATCATGACCGGCCCTTGGGCCGGCTCGATCGCGCTCAGGAATTGAGCCTCCACCTCGATCGACTTCGCGCCCTGCGGAACATTGACGTGGAAGGCATAGACGTCGCCGGGATCCCGCGTCCACGCGAGGGGCTTTCCGTTCGCCGTCATCGTCACGCCGGAATAGTTGTAAATGGGTCCACGCGGCGCGTGATTGCCCATGATCCATTGCGCGTAGAGCAGCGTCTGAGGACCGGGGCCCGTCACGGGGATGCTCTGCTTGATCCCGAAAATGCGCCGGTCCAGATCGGTGGCGTCGACCTCAAGCTTCAGCGTACCCGGATAGGCGACATCGCGCGGCGCGGGGATACTGGGCTGGGTCGCAACTGGCTGGGGCAGCGACCGGATAGCCTGCTGTCCGAACGCGGGCGTAACGGCCAATACGGCCGCCGCGACGACGACTAGGAAACGATTCATGAGCAACTCCCGGCGGCAGTTTCTTCCAGCACTTAAATAGGTCAACCAGCCCGCCGGGCACAACGTCGTGTAGGCCTCTGGCGAAGGGCCAAAAACTGGTGCAGGTCTGATTA
>JAUYSA010000039.1 GCA_030696545.1 Hyphomonadaceae bacterium | reverse complement strand
GGTCAGCATCGGCTTCTTCTGAGACAGGTTGATGCGGACGAGGCCTCCGAGGTCGCTGTCACCTATGCGGCCGGTCAGGTTTTCAACCGACCATGTTTGCCGCTGCACCGACAAGGAGCCTTTGATATTGAAAGGCGGGGTGTCCGGAGCGGACGCACCGGCGATTTCGGCAAGATCTTTTAGGTTCTGCCCCTCCGCGGTGATGCTGCCTTTCAACGACCCGCCCCAGTCACGCTGCAGCCCGTCGAATGTGATGCGGTTCTTTCCTGACACTGCTTCCGCGCGAACGCTGCCTTCGGTGAAACGGCCGTTTGCTGCGACTATTTTCACGACCCGCATGTTGTCGTTGATTGTAAACTTGATATCGACGTTGGCTGCGTCGATCTCATCGACGAACTGCGTTGGGTTAAACGTCGTCTCGTTTTCGTCTGGCGCCTTGTTCGCGAGGATTATCTCGCCATCGCGTATCCAGATGCGCTTGGCCCAGGTGCGGCCGGGGAGAAAGCCGAAGAGGTCGTAATTGATCTCGATCTGTTTGGCCTGAATCGTTTCAGGCCAATCGAGCGTACGAAGAACGAAGCGATCGGAGAATGGGTGGGCGAGATGGCCGGTCTGCACTTTCGCGGACTTGTCGCCGAACGTGCCGATCGCCCAATTGACCATGGGCGTGCCTGTCGATGGATTGGCCAGCAGGATATTAAGCATCACCCATCCAGCCGCGAGGACGCCAAGGATGGCTCCGGTCCAGATCAACACAGGTTTGGGGGGGGACTTCCACTGGATGTTCCGAACGCGTTCTCGAGCGCCAGAAGCGGCTTTCACCGTCCCCGACTTGATTCTTATCCAGGATTCCTTGAGCCGTGACACGCCTTACTCCACACCGTGACTTGGAATCGCGCGAGCCGGAGATTTGTTCCGAAACAACATGCACCGCAGGGGTTTTAACCCTGCAGCGCATGTCTCCAGAGGCGACCCGGCTTCAGCTCCAAAGATCGCCGAGAGCCAGTTGCTCGATGAACGTATCGCCGATCGGATGGCAGTAGTTGGTGCCATTCGCCCAGTCGTCCAGTCGTGACGCAAGTGTCTGGACGGATGGGCCGGTGCGCACGCCAGCCGCTTCAAGCGTGCGAACCAGATCGCGCAGCTGGCGCTCTTCGAGGTCGACGTTCTGAGGAGCTTTGGCTTCCGCCAGCCGCCATCCTGCCACATCCCAGTTCAGCGCGATGGCTGCCGGCGTTTCGATACGCCATACATAAACAGCCATACGGCCATCCGCGATACGCACGGCGTGATCCGCAAGGCAGTTCTGGAACTCAAGAGCCAGCGCTTCCAGCTGCTTGCGGTTCATGACACGCGCATAAGGAGAAGACAGTGTTGGCGCTTGATCGGATGTGCGGAACGCATCCGGCGTCAGGTCTTCTTGCGCCCGCTGGAACAGTGCGCGTGCGTCTCCGCCGGCGCCCCATCGGCGAGCAAGACGGCCCGTTGCGTCCGGTTGGCGCATACGCACGGCAAGCGCGAACGCGCGAGCGAGATCTGCCGCCGCCGCACGGGTGGGAACTGCGCGGACAATTGCGGCACAACGCAGCACAGGCGGAAGCTCCGCGATGGGAGCAAACGCTGCGGGGCGAACCATGTCGAGATGACGCAGGACTTCGTTGGCCATCGGCTCGGCCAGAAGGCGCAGGAAGACGACATAGTCGTGCGGTTCCCAAAGCGTTTCGCCAGCCTTGGCCAGCGCGCGCATCAGGCCTTGCCCCTGATCGCCCGCCAGAACCTCGGCGACCACCGCATCGCGCTGGTACTCGACCAGACGGCGCAGCTCGTTTGGGCCGATCGGACGGTGTGTCCGGCCGGCGAGTGCGATCGCTGCTGCATGGCGGCGGGCAGCGGGCAGGGCGAAGTACTCCGCATGCGGCGCAGGCCACAGCTGGGCGACCGCATCGGCGAATCCGCCTGCGATGAACGCCAGAAGCGGCGTAGCCTGGCGCGCCGGGCGGGGCGCGCGATGAAAAAGTTGCGCGACCATTGTCGCGTCTCCTCTCGACATGCGTCCGCAATACCGCTGTTGAGCGGCTTCAAGGACGCGGCTCAGCGCGCGCGGAATTGCGCGGCGTTGCCAGGGTCAGTTTCGTGAGGTCAGACGCTTCCGAGCCAAAGCCGGGGGCGCTGACCGCCCCCTGGGATACAGAGGGGCAAACTGATTGGGTTCAGTCGCCTCATCGGCTGCTGGGCTCCATGTGTGTGCGGGAGGTTTGTCCCCCGACCTGCGACCGTCTGGCGCAAGATTCTGGCGGGATTTGGGCGAAGCGTGAATCAGGTTTAGGTGATGATCAGATGCTGCCCATCGCTTGCGGATCGTGCTGATCCCGCGCAGCGTTGCAGTTCAGGGAGAAAATGATGATCCGCTACGCCGCCTTTGCCTGTCTCGCGCTCGCCGGGTGCGCCCCGGAAGCGAAGCCGCCGGAAATGCCCGCGCCAGCAGAGCAGGTAATGCCGGAAGTTGCGCCGATTGCCGATGCAACCGATGCCGCAAAGTACAAGCCGGCGCCTGATGGCGAGATCACGGTGGCGACGCCGCTTGCAGGCGCGCGTGTCACCAGCCCGCTGATCGCTGAAGGCGTTGCGATCAACACCTGGTTCTTCGAAGGACAGTTCGTTGCCGAACTCGTGGTCGATGGCGAAGTGATCGCCCAAGCGCCGGCGATGCAGGCGGGCAGCACAAGCTGGGTCGATCCTGGCCCGGTCCAGTTCAGGGCCGAACTCGCTTTCAACGTCACACAGGAGCAGAATGCCGAGCTGATCCTCAGCGAGGACATGCCGGAGATGATCAATCCCGACACGGATGAGCGCGGGCCTGCGCGTTCTGTTCGCATTCCTGTCGTGCTGGTCCCGCCTGCGAAGTGAGCGCGTCCTACCGTCCAGAAAAAGCGATACTTGAACTCGACGGGCGGTTTCATACGCCCGTCGATCCAGCGGATTTTCCGCATCACGTCACTCGCTGGCGCAATCAGCGCTGGGCCGATGAGGTTGGACTTGGCAGCCTTGGCGATGCGGAGTGGATCGAGCATTTCGGCAAGTTTGCGCCGCTGCCGGGCTCACTCGAACGCCCGCAAGCGTTATCTTACCACGGACACCAATTCCAAGTTTACAACCCGCAGATCGGCGATGGACGCGGCTTCCTGTTCGCGCAGCTGCGCGATGGAAAGGGCAGGTTGCTTGATCTGGGAACGAAGGGTTCGGGGCAGACGCCGTGGTCGCGCACGGGTGATGGCAGGCTGACCCTCAAGGGCGGCGTGCGGGAAATCCTGGCGGCAGGAATGCTGGAGGCGCTGGGCGTCCACACCTCGAAGGCATTCTCACTGATCGAAACTGGCGAGCAGTTGCACCGGAACGATGAACCGTCGCCAACGCGCTCGTCCGTTCTGGTTAGGCTGTCGCACAGCCACATCCGGTTCGGAACTTTCCAGCGGCAAGCCTATGCCGGCGATGCCGATGCGATCGGCAAGCTCGTTGAGTATTGCATTCGCCACTATCACCCCGTTGCGGCCGGCGCCGACATGGCGGCCTTAGCTGCCGCATTGTTGCGGGAGATCGTCGCGGCAACGGCTGACCTTGCGGCTTCCTGGATGTCGGCGGGCTTTGTTCATGGCGTCCTGAACACGGACAATATGGTCGTGACGGGCGAGAGCTTTGACTATGGACCGTGGCGGTTCCTGCCGTATTCCGATCCGAGTTTCACAGCCGCTTATTTCGACGAACAGGGGCTCTATGCATTCGGCCGCCAGCCATCCGCGGCGCTTTGGAATCTGGGCCAGCTTGCTTCGTGTCTGACGCTTGTTGCGGACGCGCCTTCACTGGAGAAAGAACTGGAGCGCTTCGAGGGGCTATACCGGGCAGCGTTCCGGTCACGTATGCTGGGGGTGCTTGGCCTGAAGCCGATGAGCGAGGAACGGGATCTTGCTCTCCTGAAATCGCTCTTCGCGTGGATGAACGAAACGCGGGCAGCGTGGCCGCAGGTGTTCTTCGACTGGTTCGGTGGGGCGGCGAGCGAGACGCGCGCTGCTGGCAGTCCGCTGGCGAAGCTATATGCCGGGGCGGGGTTCGAGACCGTGCGCCGGGCCTTGATGGAGCACGATGCGGAACGGCCCGAACGCCTCGGCCACGATTATTTCGCGGGGAACGCCCCGGTCAGTCTTGTGATCGAGGAAGTGGAGTCGTTGTGGGAGAATATCGCCGAGCGGGATGACTGGGCTGCGTTCAATCAACACATGGGTCGGATCGACATCGCGCGGCAGGCGCTTTCCCTGACGTAGGTTAAGAACGAAAAGTTCAGAGAATACGGGAGTTTTTGCTATTCGGTCGCATCAAAACCCCAATCACCATACAGATTTGTTAACTGTTATCACGCGAGATGAGGCTCGGTAATTTTAGCCTCGGTCGCCGGTCCATGACGTCCGCTCCTCTTCCATTGGGTTCGGCATCGCCCCCCGAGGTGATCGAGAAGTCTTTTGCCGATGCGGTCGAGCATTTCCTGAACTCAGTTTCTGATGCTTTCGCCCTGATCGATCAGGACGGCCGGGTTGTTCGCGCCAACATTTCCTATCGCCGTCTGACGGGGCCTGCCGGCGGCGCTCACGATGCTTCGATCATTTCCTATCTGGACGCCGAGCGGCGCGAGACGGTTCGCGAAGCGCTGCGCACGCTGAACGAAAAGACGCCGAGCCGTTCGCTGCAGATGCGCTTCAAGATTGGCCATGAACTGAAGCTGATCGACGCTGATCTTTCCTGGCTTGGACCGGCTGGGCTGATATCCTTCGTCGGGCGCGACGTGACTCGACAGGACACGCTGGAGCGCGAGCGCCTGGAGACTGCGACGGCGCGAGACGCGGTCGAGCAGGTTGGCGGCATCGGTCACTGGCGGGCAGGGCGCGATTTCAAGCTTCAGTGTTCGGCAGGCGCCGCGCGTATCCTTGGCCTCGATCCCGCAGCGCCGCCACTGGTGCTCACCGACTTTGTCGAGATGATCCAGCAGAGCGAGCGCCAGAACATCGTCGCCGCTGCACGCGACGCGATCGACAAGCGCAAGCCTGTGCAACAGACCTTCAGCATACGCCGGGCCGATGGCACCACACGGCTGATCCAGGTTGCCGGCTCGCCCTCTATCGACGCGCGGGGCCAGATCGAGGCGATGCACGGCGTGGTCGTCGATAAGACCGATAGCCATGCGGCGCTGCAAGCGGCGCTGAAATCGGATTCGACGGTCCGCCGGTTTGTGCAGGCGGCGCCGACGCCGATCTGCATGTGCGACAAGGAAATGCGCGTGATGATGGCCAGCGCGAGCTGGATCGCCGAGCGCAGGCTTACCGAAGAAGAAGTTCTAGGACGCTCGATCTACGACCTGTTGCCGTGGACCCCCGACAAGTGGCGCGTGATGCACCGGCAGGTCCTGCGCGGCGAGGTGATGAGCAACGACCGCGATCCTTACTCCTCGCGCAGCGGCAAGCAGCGCTGGCTGAAATGGTCGGCCGCTCCGTGGCGCGACGGCGACGGGCAGGTTGGCGGCATAGTCGCAATGCACGAGGACGTGACGGCGTTTGTTGAGGCGCAGCACGAAATTGAATCGTCCAAGGAGCGCATGTCGTTTGGTATGTCGATCACCCAGATGATGATCTGGGAACTCGATTTCGAACTGCGCGAGACTTATCTCGAAGGCGACTGGAAACACTTTTTCCCACAGAAGCCCACATTCGACTCCCTCACCGGCGGCGACAGCTGGGTCCATGTCTCCGACCGCGAGATGTTGGGAAACAAATGGCGCGCCCACCTCGCCGGCGGTCCACCCTATACGGCGGAATATCGCGTCGCCTTCGCGGACGGGCGCGAGATCTGGCATGCAGCGTCGATCCGCATTCTCAAGACGGTGAAGGGTTCGCCCGCGCGCGCGTTCGCGGTGATCCAGGACATCACGGCCCGCAAGAATATCGAGCTGAAGGCGATGGAAGCCGAGCAGCGCGCTCTGGTCGCGGCGGCTGCGAAATCAGACTTCCTGTCCAACATGAGTCACGAGATCCGCACACCCTTGAACGGCGTTCTGGCCGTTTCGGAAGTGCTTGCGCGTACGCAGCTGGACGAGCGCCAGGGCGAGATGGTGCGCCTGATTTCCACATCCGGTCGCACGCTGCTGCGCGTTATGGACGATCTGGTCGAATTCTCGCGCCTTGAAGGCGACGAGATCCAGTTCGACGTGCGCCCCTTCGAGCTTGAAGAAATTCTGCGCAACACATGCGAAGCGGCACGTACGCGCGCGGAGGCCAAGGGCCTGCGCTTCGAAACGTTCATTTCCGCGAGCTGTGACGGTGTGTTCCGCGGCGATCCAGTGCGGATCGGGCAAGTGCTGGGCAACCTGCTCAACAACGCCGTCAAGTTCACCGAAGAAGGCCATATCAGCGTTTCCGCGACATTCGAAGATGCGGCCGATGGCAAGACGCAGCTTCGACTTTCGGTGGCGGATTCGGGCGTCGGCTTCCCGCCGGAGCTGGCGGACAGGATTTTCGAGCGGTTCGAACAGGCCGACATTTCGACCTCGCGCAAATTCGGCGGGCTTGGTCTGGGCCTTTCGATCGTGAAGCGGCTGGTCGAACTGATGAATGGGCGGGTTAGCGCGCGGTCGAAAGAGG
>JAUYSA010000026.1 GCA_030696545.1 Hyphomonadaceae bacterium | reverse complement strand
ACTGCGGTCGACGAAGTGCGCCAGCGGCAGGCCCACCAGGGCGTAGACCACGCCGAAGCCGGTGCCGAACAGCACGCCCAGCTGGGTGTCGGAGATGTTCAGCGCTTCGCTGACCGGCGCGGCCAGCAGCGAAAGCACCATCCGGTCGGTGTAGGAGACGCAGTAGAGCAGCATCAGCAGAATCACGGCGAACCACGCCCGTGCGGGCGGATAAGCCGCGGGCGTCTGGGTAGGCGTAGACGCTGTCATCGAAGAAGGTGCTCCGGCTGTTTCAGGGAACGATCGCTGGGCCCGACGCCCGGCAAGTTCAGCGGGACCTGCGACGATCGCTGAAAAGCGAACATCCGACAGATTGCCGAGGATTCCCAGCGCCGATCGCGCGGGAAAGATGGGGCGTTACAACTGCCGCCACGAATCCTCCCCATTGCGGCCGCATAGCCAAGGTCCGCCGGCCGTGGCCGGCCCGGCGACGATGAGGCGAACGATACGCGTGCCCCCGACGACTTCGCCCCGGCCCAGGACGATCTTCGTCAACCGCTTCTTCCATCCGGACCACTCAGCGACCGCCCAACTGCTGTCCGATCTCGCCTTATACGTCGCGGGCGAAGGCGCGGCCGTGGTCGTGGTCACGAGCCGCCTGATCTACGACGATCCGCAGGCCCGGCTGGCGGCGCGCGAGCAGGTCGGCGGCGTCGAGGTACGTCGCGTGGCCACGACCCGCTTTGGCCGCGACGGCGTGCTCGGCCGCGCCGCGGACCTCGCCTCGTTCTACCTCAGCGCCGGCTGGGCGCTGCTGCGACTGGTGAGGCGCGGCGACGTGATCGTGGCCAAGACTGACCCGCCACTGCTGTCGCTGGTCGCCTATGTTGTCGCCCGTCTCAAGGGCGCGCGGCTGATCAACTGGCTTCAGGACATCTACCCTGAGGTCGCTGCGGCGCTTGGCGTGCGCGTCGCGGGCGGGCCGCTCGGCCGATTGCTGGCCGCCTGGCGCGACGTGACGCTGCGTGCGGCGCTGACCAATGTGGTGTTGGGCGAGAGGATGGCGGCGCGGTTGCGCCAACGCGGCGTCCCCGAGCGGCAAATCACCGTGATCCCCAACTGGAGCGACGAGACGCAGATCCAGCCGGTCGCCCACGCCGCCAATCCCCTGCGCACCGAATGGGGCCTGCGGGACCGCTTCGTGGTCGGCTATTCCGGCAATCTCGGCCGCGCGCACGAGTTTGAGACGATGCTGGGCGCCGCGCGTGCGCTGGCGCTCGACCCGCGCATCGTCTTCCTGATGATCGGCGGTGGTCATTTCAGCGGTCCGCTGAAGGCGGCTGTCGACGCAGCCGGCCTGACCAATGTGATGTTCAAGCCCTATCAGCCGCTGTCCGCCTTGGCGCAGTCGCTGTGCGCGGCGGATATCCACTGGGTCTCGCTCAACCCCGAGCTCGAGGGCCTGATCGTGCCCAGCAAGGTCTACGGCGTGCTCGCCGCCGGTCGGCCGGTGATCGCCGTCACCGACGTGGATGGAGAGATCGCCCGGCTGGTCGCCGCCCACGGCTGCGGCGCGCATGTCGCCCCGGGCGATGTGGAGGGTTTCGCAAGCGCCGTCCTGCGGCTGGCCGACGACCCGTCTCACGCCCAGACCCTGAGCCAGGCTGCGCGCGGCGCGGCGGAAGGCGAGTACTCGCGCACGGCGGCGCTCGCCCGGTGGCGCAAGGCGCTCGACCTAGGCGTCAGCTAAGCGCGCCGGGCGGTCCCCCCTCGCCTTTTCGCGAAGCAGCAGCCGCACGCTGAAGAAATACCAGAGCTTGTAGAACGCCATGGCGAACCCGGGCGCGCCGTCCAGGAAGCCACGCTTCACCCCATAGGTGTAGGCGAAATAGCTCCAGGCGAACCACCACTTGTCGAGGTTGCGGTACTTGGCCTGCTGGCGCGGGGTCAGCGCGGCCAGGGCCGACGGGCCGGCGGCGGCGAGCGCCCGCGCGCGGCTGGCTTCCCACAGGGCGTAGTCGCGGTGACGGTCGATGAACTTGGCGACGCCGCGCTCGTCGTTGTGTTCGATGCGGGCTGTGATCTCGCCCACCTTGCCGTCGATCATCGGGTGCTCGTGCACCTCCATGTCGAGGCGGCTCCAGGCGTCCTCCTCGATGCGCTCGTAGAGGCCCTTGCCCAGCCGGAACAGCGCAAGCTTGCGCTGGGGGTCGCCGTGCCGCAGCGGCCGGCCCAGGAAATAGTTGGTGTAGTGCAGCCAATAGCCGTCGTGCGTACCCGAGGCGATCGCCGCCGCGGCTTCATCGCAAAACGCGTCGTCGACGAACTCGTCGGCGTCGAGGAACAGCACCCACGGCGTCTCGAACCGGTGGTTCAGCAGCATCCAGTTGCGCTTCTTGGGGTAGCGCCCGTCCCACGCGAACTGGACGAGGACGGCGCCGGCGTCGCGGGCGATCTGCGGCGTCGCGTCGGTGCTTCCAGAATCGACCACCACCACGCGGGCGAACCGGCCCACCCGCGACAGGCAGCGCGGCAGATTCTCTGCCTCGTTGCGCACAGGTACCACTACGGTAACCGGGAGCTGAGTGCCCTCCATTTTAGCCTTGCCGAGTTGGCGGCGCATCACGCAGGCCGATCGGCACCGCCGGATTTCCAGCCACTACGACACCCGGCGCCACGGATTTCACGACCACCGCGCCAGCGCCCACCACAGCGCGCTCACCGATGGTGACCCCAGGCCCCACGAACGCCGCGGCGGCCACCCACGCGCCGGCTTCGATCTCGATCGGCGCGGTGACTAGGGGAAAGCCCACATCGCGGAAATCATGGCTTGCGCTGCAGAGATAGCTCTTCTGGCTAACGATCGCGCCCTCGCCCAACCTCACGCGAGCGACGTTGTAACAGTCGACCTCCGAGGCCAGGCAGCTGCCGGCCTCCATGACGAGGTTCCAAGGTGCCCACACCCGCGCCGAAGGATAAGGATGCGCCCCTGTGGCCACCTGCGCGCCGAACAGCCTCAGCATGGCGCGGCGCCAAGCATGAAAAGGTACGGGCGACGGGCGATAGAGGATAATCCAGGCGAGGATCCAGATACCCCTTAGGACACGATTTGTCGCCGTCACCTGGGTGACACGGGGCGGTGAGGCGCTTCGCGAGGACCGGTTAATGCGCCGCGCGGAGACCACATCGTCCTTCACCTTGGCCTCGCTTGCATAACGACCATTTTACGTGTGTCGCTTGAACCTCGGCACAAAGCATCGTCGGGCAACTCAACGAATGTTGGCGCATCGGCCAGCGATCCGGTCATCAGCCAGCGGTAGAGCACGTCAAAATCGTGGGCGACTTGATCCCACGTGAACCGTTGCTCGACCAGCGCGCGACCCCGGGCTCCAAGAGCAGGTAAGTCGGACCGGCCAAGGTGCGCCTTAAGCGTCGCCGCGAGCGCCGAAGGCTCAGTCGGGGCCAGGATCGCGGCACCCCAGTCGAATCCGATCGGTAGGTTGCAAGCTTCGCTCATAAATACGGGTAGGCTGAACGCCCAAGCTTCGAGCACCGACATTGGCAAGCCTTCGGAAAGCGAAGCGAGCAGGAAAGCCTTCGCGTGCGCTAACGCGGCCACTTTGTCCGGCCCGAACAAAGGGCCGGGGAACACAACTTCCTCGTTCGTTAGACCGAGATCCTGGGCCTTGCGTATCAGCGTCGGCAGATGGCCTCCGTCGTCCCAACCGGCTAGCACCAAGCGCCAAGCAGATGAGATCTCCGGAGCCTCAATCTTCAGCTTCGCCCAAGCTTCCAGGCTCTCATCCAAACCCTTCTTCGGGTGAATGCGGCCTAAGAAGAGAAGCGGTGCCCGGCCTCCCTTAGCCCATTCCGGAGGAGTGACGCCCGACACCATGTGCGTCAGCGGGAGATCGATTGCGTTGGGGATAACGGCGATCGGATTGCGCAGCCCAAACGCGCGCATCGCCTCGGCTTCGCTTCGGTTGAGCGCATGCAAACACGAAGCGCTATTCAAATTGGCCCGTTCGAACAGCCGCGCCGCTACGCGCTTTTTTAGCTGGGAGTTTTGTAGCGCCCAGGGGTCAAGCATGCCGCGGGGCGAAATCACGGTCGGACGACCGGTGTGGCGTCGCCAGCGCAGCGTGGCGATAGAAGGATACTGCCATAAACCATGCTGATGCAGGACTGAATGGCCGCCGCAGATCAATGCTCTCGGCATCGCTGCAGCGATGCCGAGAGCAGAAGGACCAATGCAGTCAAATAGGCGCGGAGCGAGAGGTGCCCAGGCGGGTAAGTCTATCTCGTCGTGATCATCGCGCAGACCGTAGACGGAGACCTCGATTGAACGCTCCGCTAGCGCCTGCGACGAGCGACGCACTGACGTGAAGAGGCCGCCCGCTCGGCGTGTCACCGCTCCCGTCACGACTGCCAACGAGATCCGAGAGTTCGACATCAGTCGATGGGTCCGATCGCCCGGCTGAAGTAGCGGCTCTCGTGCGGCAACGTCCGCACTGCCGTGGCGGGCAGACCCGAGAACAGGGCGCCTTCCTCCGCAGGCGCTCCGCGGAACACCGACCCAGCGGCCAGAATGGTTCGATTCGGCAGCACCGATCCCTTGAGGATGATGCAATTCGTACCGAGGAGGCAGTGATCCCCTATACGCACCGGCGCAGAGGATTGACGACTGTTGGTCACGTCAATTCCGTGAGTTAATATTTGTGTATTAAAGCCCGCTACCGTTGAAAACGCACCTATTTGTACACTATCAGTGCAATCAACAATATGTCTAGAAGTTATAGAACTGTGTGGTTTCATTATGAACTCGGGTGCGCGTTCAGATTCTTCAAGAAAATGCTTATCAGACTCGAGCATACCGAATATCCAGTTGAAAGTGCCAATCCGAGATTGCTCTTCCAGCACCACTCGTCGAACGTTGCGGATGATCGTCAAATGACCAAGCTTAGATCTTGGCCCCATCTCAAGGGACATCACACGTACGAAACTGTGACCAATAAAAGCAGTGGGATGAATCTGATAGCCGAGGAGCTTTCGGAATAGAAATCGGCGACCACGGGCACCCCAAATTAAGCCCAAGAGCAATGCCATAATGCAGCGCCAAGCCGCAGGCGGTTGATTTCTAACTTTCACGTCCGAAATCCCGATTGGGGCGGGCCGCTATAGAGGGTCCGCTTCACCTTCGCCGGCGCACCGGCGATCAGTGAGCCCGCCGGGAATTCGCCGTGCACGACGCTATTGGCGCCAATGATGCAATCGTCGCCGATCACGGTCCCAGCGCCAATATACACACCACGGCCGATCCACACGTTGCGACCAACCTTGATGGGCGCGACCTTATAGCCCTGCCCACGCACGCCTTCACCTTCTGCGACTAGGTGCGCCTGATCCCGAAATGAGACGTATTCGGCGACGGCCGTGTTGTCCCCGATTTCGATGCGGTCAACGGCGACGAAGACACAGCCCATGTTCACCGTTACGTTCTCGCCCCACTTGATAGTCGAGCTAAGTGTCGTCGCGAGGTAGACGTCGTCGCCAATCCGACAACGGCGGCCGATTTCTAGGCGGCACGGGCGATGGAGCAGACGAATGCGGCCGTACACGACGGTGGTTAGCGGCAGCGGACGGAAAAAGACGAAACAGGTCGAGTTATACCAAGTCAGCCTCACAGCGCAGGCTGCGGCATGGATCACATGGGAAGCCGCCCTAATCGTTTTCGCTATGCCGTTCCCGAGCGCCTCACGTGCGGATGGGCCATGGGATGACCTAGGTTCCACCGCTCCCGCACTTGCCATAAACTGAGGTAAGGGCGCCGCGCCTGTTCGCCACCTCTTCGTCGAGCGCGACGGTCGACCGCTCATCTAGGTCGTCCTCCTCGACGGCGCCGAGGAACGTGTGCGGCCCCTAAACGGCAGTACCCGGCCAGAACGACTCGCCAGTGCCCGCACACTGAAGATCGCAGCAGCAAACAATGGAAATGCTGCGAAAAATTTTCCGTGTCCATGTGTAATGGAAGTTAGGACGAGTGGCGTTGCGGTTAGATATAAAGCTTGCATCCACGGGTCTCCCGTCATTGCACGGTTATATATTAACCTTATAATCCCCGCCATTATTGCAAAAAATATGGCGCCAAAATATGCTAAATCCTGATATGAAGCCCCAAATCCTGTCGACGTAGTTCCAGTATCATACTTATAATCATATTGATTATTTATTTGAGTGTATAATCCACCTCTATTTGACATTAGTCGCTTCTTGAATTCGTATCCAACTATCTGTCCCGGCACCCATTGAAACACAAAGTCATTCCATACGACTCCACCCAACATATAATCACCACTGTCTTTAGTATATTTTATTACATATACCGCATTCCTGAGATCAGGGGCATTTTTGATACTATTTCCCGTCGTGCTTTGAAAATTTACTTCTCCCAATAAACGTTTGTCGAAGAGAGCAGGCCGTTCTCCGGACTGGACATAGATTTGCTCGGAAGCCTTCCGCAACTCACTAATGCTGAAGACAACGACCGCGAGCACAGTCGCGCCCACGACGAGAACGGGTGCGGGAATCCGAATACGTCGAGCAAGCCAGAGCGCCCCGACCGTAGCGAAGGTGACGTCGACCATCTCCGAGCGACGCATCAACACAAATACGATCGGGAATGTCAGCGCCACGTTTGCCGCTAACAGCAAGAGCGTCCACGGCGTGCGCTTGTGCAGGACCATGAGCAGTGCAAGCGCCAGCGGCACAATTCGAAGCTGGCCGAAGAATGCGAAAACGGTGATCGGCCCACTCCACTGATCAGCCTGCCTCGCTTCTTCCGGCTGCAGCGCGATCAGCAACGTCATTAGGGCGACGAACGCTGTAAGTGCGGCGACCGGGAAGATCATAGCTTTTACGGGCAAGGGCGCAGGCACTTGCACAGTTGCCCCGATCCGACCACGCTTGGCGATCTCCCACCCCGCTATAACGCCGATCAGACACAACAACGTCATCAATTGAAGAGCGGCAAGCCCGTCGGGTGGGAGGAAGAGATCGGCGCGAAGAGCTGCCATCTGGGGCGCGACCCAGCCCAAGTAGACAACGGCGACGGCACAGGGTGCTTGGACGTAACCTCCCTTGCGCACAAGCCCCGCTACAACCACAGCCAAGGCGACACAAAGGCCCAATACATCAAACAGCATGGGGCTGCTCTGACGATCGTATCAACGCCTGCAGCAGGCGTCCCTGGAAGGCATCCCAAGTGAACTCCGCGGCCCGCTCTCGCGCCGCAAGGGCCATATCGGCACGACGGATACGATCCTCGACAATGGATTGAATGGCGTCAGCCAGCGCCTGGGCATTTCCCTCCTGCGTGATGACGCCATCAATGCCGTCGCGTACGACCGAACCCGCTGCCCTAGTCGTCACCACGGGAACACCGGCTCCAAGGGCCTCGTACGTGACACCGGCCGAGCCTTCCGCAAGCGACGGCAAAGCAAAGACATCAGCCGTCTCGAAGAGGCTTCGCATGTGGTCAAATGCTAGTGTGCCCAGGAATGTGAGACGCCTGGTTCCGGGATGCGTTCGCACGACACCAGTTGCAGCGCCGGCCATCAGGAACTCGTAGGCGCATCCACGGTCAAACAGGATTTCAGCGGCTTCCGCCAACACATGCACACCCTTGCGCAAACCAGCGGTTCCCGCGAACAGAATACGACCGCGTACTGGCGTGTTTTCCAGCTGAAACCAAAGCGGGTTTACCGCGTAAGGGACAAGCAGTGTTCGCTCGAGGGCTATTCCGTAAGCGCCGACTAGATCGTCTCGTACGAACTCGGAGGGGCAGAGGAAGAGATCGCTTTCCGTGAGCATCGCCTCGGAAGGTCGGAACGACGGGTCGCGCGCAGCGACGGTTTCGCCCCAGAACAGGCTGGGAGCCTCCCAATCCGGATGCCGGCGCTGCGCCTCGACAACTATTGCTTCGGACGAGAGCGCCACATTGACGTCGCTCACGACCTTCAGTCCGCGAGCTCGCGCCACTTGAAGAAAGCGCCGCCCCTCGCCAAACATCGACAACACGTGCGTGGCGTGGCCAAAGCCGGCGTGGATCATCTCCTCGCCAGCGCGCACGTGGGCGCGGTCAAGCGCGCGACCGCTAGCTTCTGGCGAGCTTCTCGCAGCAAGCGCCCGCTCAACGTCAAAAGCCCAGCGCTCGAACGTATGCGTGCGCTCCAGCACCTCCACGGGCGGGCGTCTCGCAGCGAGTTTCCGGGCTCGACCTCCGCCTGGTACCTTGGCGAGGAGCGGCGCAAACCGCCCAAGCCCCCTGCCCGCGCAGGCGTCGGTGTACAATCGCTCCAACGCGCCAGCCCGCGCCAGCGCTGCGGGCACTGCATATTGCCGCCGCCGTCCGTACTGGATGACGATCGTGCGCACATCTGATGCCCCTACGGCCATCGCGTTCACGCTCGAGACGCAGCCGCAGCGCGACGTCGAAGTGACGAGCGGGCCCGCGCCAGCATGTCATATCCTCGGTCGAGGGCGTTCCCGAAGGGATTGAGCGGCCGTCCTGTCACCTGCCAGTTCTCGAATGCAGCGGCTACCGGTCCGTCGAACAACTCTAGCCACGCATTACCGACAGCTTCCCGGCTGAGCTCCGGGAGACGAGCTCGCCCAGCCGCGACAAGCGCGGCGTAATAGCTTGGGTCTTGCCGAAGCCGCTCGACGGCACCGAAGAACGTCACGGGCGTGGTGGCCCGGACATAATCTTCACCGGGTCTACCGACCTCCGCGAAGGCGCTGTCCGCGCCCCCGATCAGAGGGACGTTCGCCGCCCAGGCGTTGAATAGTTTGCTCGGCGGTTTGTCGAGATGGCGCAAGCCCGCGAAGTCCCGGACCGCGACTAACAGGTCGATCTGCGACATGTTGTGCCATTGATCCGGGGGGATCGTGGCGAAGTTCAGTCCGCGCATGGCGGGGTGGCCATCGAGCTCGCGACGCAGATCGCTCGACAGGTTCTTAGCGCCGATGCGGCCAGCATAGGCCACCGTGCGTAGCGCGCGGCGATTAGGGTCGCGGGGGATCAGCCCTGGGATCGGCCAATAAGGGACATAGGCCTGCCGCGGGCCGCATCGAGCGGCGGGGTTCTGCAAGAACTCGAAATCCACGTCGAACAGTCGCCGGTAGTCCGCGCGCGCGCCTACGCGGAACTCCCCTGTCCGCGGACCCAACGCCCGCCAGACCATCGAATGGGCGAAGTTGATCCGGCCTGCGCAGGGCGCGCATCCAATCGTCAGCCCCTCCCGCTGCTGGCGAAGCGCAAGCCAAGCCTGGGCAGCCCAATTGAACTGCCCGCCTATCCAGTAAGGATAGTCCAGCCCCAACGTTTGGCCTGGTAGCGCGGCTAGTCGATCGAAGAATGACCGCGGCACGACGAAGTGGATTGGGTTGGGAAATGTCAAACCGCCAGATCCACCTTTGCCGCAGCATCGGCGAGATCGGCGCGGATCGACACGCGCTTCTCCCCCTTCGTCCAGACATCTGTCCGTCCCTCTGTCGCATTTATGAAGGCGCGGGTGGCACCGGGGCAGATGCGATCATGCATCTCAGCGACGATAACGCCGCATTGATGAATCCACGCTGGCTTGTCTCTCAGAAGCGCGTACTCCCCGCCCTCAATGTCGAGCTTGAGCAGATCAACGCCAGATTTTCCGCAGCTGGAAAGTAGCTCATCAACCGTAATCGCTGCCGTTTCACCAACGTTGCGCAAGATGCGCCCTTGTGCGTCGTTATCAACGACCGTGAACCCCCAGTGCCCGGTTCCACGATCCTTGAGCATCACCGAGCCACTCCGAGGAGCCAGCGCGCATTTCAGAACCCTGATATTGGGCCACGGTGCACAATTCCGCTCCGCCATCTCGTAATTCTCATCGTTCGGTTCCAAGCAAACGATTGTCGCCTTGGGGAATTTCTGGGCGAACAGGATTGAGGTGATCCCGATGTAACCGCCTGCATCGATAATCAGATCGTGTTCGGAGCGCACCATGGCGAGAATGGCATCGAATTCGCCCAACATGCAGGACCGAACGACCTTCAGATCCGTAGTTCTCGGCCGAACCCAAATGCGCAGTGGGCCGAAATCCAGCTGCCGTGGGTCACCGCCGCCTCCTATTTCAGAGACCGTGAATTGTGCCGCGGCGGCCGGCGAGCGTCCAAAGATTGCGAGCGCTTCCATCATTCTATTTCGTGCGGGCTTCATTGAGCCATCCTGAATCTAGGTAATTCCTGTCGCATTTTCTCAGCTCATAGGCGGTGCCCAAGAGCCGTTGTCGGAACGCCGCCATGGATCGCTTCGCTCGAGAGATGAGCGCTCAAGACCACAGCTTCTGCCGCTAAGATCGCGCCTCGATTACCGAGCCGTCGAGGACGCGCATGCCTGCCCTAGTCAGGCGTCGTCACCGATCTCGATTCTTGCAAATGACTATGATTATTTCTCCTCTATTACTTCGAAGTTGAAATCATCATTTCATTGCGAGGCGCGCGGAAGATGATGCTGAGCAAAGCTGCAAAGATGACGGCAAAGATGGTCGCGCCCAGGCCCGCGCCCTGGAGGCCCCAAAAGCGAGGGCCGGCGAAGGCACCCGCCAGGAACCCCGTCGTCGCAATCAGGTTGAGCGCGAGGAAATACGAGGCTCCGCGAGTAATTTGGATGAACGATCCGACGGCGAAGGTGCAGCCATAGAGCAAAGTGGAGGTCATGAGCCAAAGCAGCGCTGAGTGCGCTTGGCCGAACTCCGTCCCGAAAACGATCTGCAGCGCCGGCCGACCAAAAACGACCGCACACAAGAAGATCGGGATGGATATCGCCGTACCGGCGGCGCTTAGACGCAGGACGAGCGTGCGCGCCGCAGGCAAGTCTCCGCTAGCCACCAGCCCGGCAATCTCTGGGTAAGCTGCTTGCCGTCCAGCCTCTCCGAACCTGGCCAGCAGGGCTGCGGCCCTATAGGCGACGGCATAGAAGCCCGCCGCGCCGGGGCCCAGGAGGCCGGAGATGATAAGCACCTCTCCACGCTGCCGAAGCGCATTGAGCGAGCCAGAAGCAGAGGTAGCGAGCGCAAACCGGAAGAATGCCCACCGATCCAGAGACGCCGGCGTGGTCAAACGCACGGTGTCGCGGGTCAAACCGGCCAGCCGCAGGGCGGCGGCCGCGATGAGGGCTATCGAAGTGGCGGCGCTGATAAGGCCTATCGAGTAGACATATGACGCGAGCGGTTCACGTGCGCGCGAAAGTATAAAAGCATTTGCGAGTAAAGCCGCGGCCCCAGTGACCTGGACGATGGTGACCAACCCAAACCTGCCGGTCAGCCGTAGGATTCCGATGCTGGTACTCGTCGCCTGTGCTATCCCGAACAGCGCAAAAGCAACCCCCAGCATTCGATGATCGGGTGAGATACCGACAAGTTTCGACAAGAACAGAAATGCGCTCGCCGCCGCCAAGCTTGCCGCCAAGGCAGCACAGACGTCCATGGCGAGGCCCAATCCAAAGCGGGCTTGCAAACGGCGAAAATCACCGCGCTCCAAATCGCCTGCGCCGAAGCGGACGATGGCTTGCCAAGTCTGGAACGCGAACATCATGAGCGCAAATTCGCTGACGGCCTGGATAACGATCAGCACGCCGAAGTCTTTGGCCCCCAACGCGTGAGAATTGAGGGTGAGAGCGCCGAAGCCCAACACCATGGCGACCGCTTGCCCGCCGAAGACCTTGGCGAAATTCGTGGCGACGACGCGTAGCGCGCGGTTCCCCCACATCGGGCTCGTCGCTGAGGTCATTTGGACACCATCAGCGAACGTGATCCACGAGACCCGGCGGCCGCTGAGCGACATCGAACCTGATGAAGCCAGTCGAGCTTGGGAAATCCTCCGCTCCTCTCGACAGCGCAGGGGGCGAGAGAGCCAGCTGTGAGTTGATCAGCGCTAAGCGGTCTCACGCGCCCCGCTCCAGCTTCATGCCGCTGTACCACGCTTCCACCGTGGCGAAGCTGTCCTGGGCGTAGCTGCGCAGGCCTAGCCATTGGGCTCGGCAGTCGGTCGGTGGGACCTCAAATGTCGTCTCGAAGGTGCGCCAGCCGGCGGCGTCACCACTCTGGCGGGTCTCCGCGATCATCGACTTGTCGCCTTCGATGCACCAGATGTTCCAGGCCAGCACCCCCCGCGTCGCCAGTGGCTCGAAGCGGGCGCGGCCCGACAACCGCCACGTTCCGGGCTCCAGCAGCAGCAGCTGGCCGGCCAGCGCCGCCATCCCGCCGGCCGGAAAGGCCACATGCAGGGCCGGCGTCGCGTCCGGCGCCTGGGCGATCTCGGCGACCAGGTCTGAGCGCGGCGTGGTCTCCCAGTTGAACGGGCCGACGCCGGGCTTGCCATGGAAGGCACCGTCGTAGAGCCGCCCCGCGGCCGCGCGCTGGTCCCGCGGCAACAGCGCGCTCCACGCATGCGCGGCCAGGGCGTAGTCGCCGTCGGCGACCAGGCGGGCCAGCAGCGGCTGGGCCTCTGCGTCGCTGGGACCGGCGCCGCGGGCGATCAGCGAACGATGCAGCGCCCAGGCGCGCGCGCCGCCGCCGGGCTGGGCCGCGAGCTGGCGCAGATAGGCGGCGCGCCATGGCGGACGCGCGGCGAGCGCTGCGGCCACCGGCGCCTCGCCGCCGGGCCGCCCGGCGATGTCGTTGATCAGCACGAACAGCGGCGTGGTCATCTCGCCGTCAAGCCGCATGATCGCATCGGCGCGGGCGATGGTCTGAGCGTAGTCGCCGCGGGCGTGGGCCCGCTCCAGCAGCCAGGACTGCGCCAGCGGATCACGTCGGGTGCGGAGCGCGGCCTGGGCCATGAACCGCTGGGCGGCGGCCTCCTGTTTCTGCCGGACGGCCGCGAGCGCCAGTGTGCGCAACGGCGTCGACTGTAGGGGCCCATAGCGCAGGGCGGCCCTGGCGAACGCCGTCGCCCCGGCGACGCCGGCGTCCAGCGACTGCAGCTTCTGCTCGGACGCCGCGGCCAGGGCGCGCGCGTTGTGCGCACGCCAGTGCAGAGCGGCGGCGGGGTCTGCGTCGGCCTGGGCTTCGGCCATGGCGTGGCTCAGCGACAACCAGCACAGCGCGATTGCGCCCAGCGTCAGTGCGGCCGCCAGCAAGACGGCGCCCGGCCCTATCAAGCCCGCTGAGCGCTGCGACGCCATCAGCCGCGCCTCATATTGTCCAGCCAGCGTCCCGCCGCGGCGAAACCCAGCTTGCGTCCCGCCGGGAGCGGCGACGCGCCATAGTCGTATCCATAGCCGTAGCCGTACCCATAGCCGTGCGCGTGGCCGTAGCCGTAGCCGGCCTTCTTCAGGTCGAACTTGGTCAGCACAGCGCCGATCAGGTGGACGTCGCCGCCGCGCAGCCGCCGCACCGCCGCACGCGCCGCCTCGCGACGGGTCTTGCCGGCGTGCACGATCATCATCGTCGCCGCGGCCACATTGGCGATCAGCGGCGCGTCGGCCAGGCCCATCACCGGCGGCCCGTCGATCACCACCAGGTCGAACTCACGCCGGGCCGCGTCCAGGAACGCGCGCATCTTGCGCCCGCCCAGCAGCTCCGCCGGATTGGGCGGCAGCGGCCCGCAGGCCAGGAAGAACAGGTTCTTCTGGTGCGTAGGTTGCACCGCCGGGATCAGGTCGACGCCGCCGGCCAGCAGGTTGCTCAGGCCGACGCCGTTGTCGCGCGAGAGTATCTTGTGCAGCGACGGGTCGCGCAGGTCGGCGTCGATCAGCAGCACCCGCAGGCCCAGCCGGGCGAAGCCTGCGGCGATCGCCAGGGAGGTGGTGGTCTTGCCCTCCGCCGCGCGGCTACTGGTCACCAGCAGGCTGGAAGGCACGCCCTCCTGGGTCGAGAACTGCAGCGCGGTACGCACCGAATAGTAGGCTTCGGACAGCATAGACTTGGGATCGGACAGCGCGCGGACCGGGCTCAGGTCCTTGGGCGCGATCGGCACCGTGCCCAGCAGCGGCAGGCCCAG
>JAUYSA010000508.1 GCA_030696545.1 Hyphomonadaceae bacterium | reverse complement strand
CGTGGCGGCCACGACGATCGTGTACTCAAGCGCGCCGCGCTCTTCGAGCGACTTCACAACTTGCGCGACGGTCGAACGCTTCTGGCCGACGACGACGTAGATGCAGTAAAGCTTCTCGCTCTCATTGCCGCGAGCGTTGATGGCTTTCTGGTTGAGGATGGTGTCGATCGCCACGGCGGTCTTGCCCGTCTGACGGTCGCCGATGATCAGCTCGCGCTGGCCACGGCCGATCGGAACCAGCGTGTCGATGGCCTTGATGCCGGTCGACATCGGCTCGTGCACCGACTGGCGCGGCAGAATTCCGGGGGCTTTCACGTCGACGCGGCGGCGCTCAGCCACATTCACCAGCGGACCCTTGCCGTCGATCGGTTCACCGAGAGCATCCACGACGCGACCGAGCAGGCCCTTGCCCACCGGGGCGGCCACGATCTCTTGCGTACGTTTGACGTTGTCGCCTTCCTTGATGCCGCGGTCGTCGCCGAAGATGACGACGCCGACATTGTCGCGCTCGAGGTTGAGGGCCATGCCCTTAACGCCGGACTCGAACTGCACCATCTCGCCGGCCTGCACGCTGTCGAGGCCGTGAACGCGGGCGATGCCGTCGCCGACCGACAACACCTGGCCAACGTCAGAAACTTCGGCTTCAGCGCCGAAATTCTTGATCTGGGCTTTCAGGATGTCGGAAATTTCCGAGGCGCGAATGTCCATGGGCTTATGCCCCCTTCATGAGGTTCGTCAGGTTGTTCAGTTTCGTGCGGATGGAGCTGTCGACCAGCTTCGATCCAATCTTGAGCTGCAGGCCGCCGATCAGCGCGGGGTCGACTTCAACGTCGACCGATACGGTGCGGCCCAGCGACTTCGAGATTGCGCTCTCGATGTCGAGCGTCTGTTCCTTGGTGATCGGCCGGGCGACACGCGCCACGACGCGGCTCGAACCGCGATGCCTGGCGGCCTTCTCGGCGAACGCCTTCGCCATGCCGGAAATATCGCCCGCGCGGCGGTTCAGCGCCGCAACGCCGACAAAGCGCTTGGCCAGATCCGGCAGGCCAAGCTTGTCGCCGATCGCGGCGAGCACAGCGGCCTTCTCTTCTGATTTATGCAGCGGCGATTTCAGTACGCGCGAGAGAGCGGCGTCGCCCTCGATCGTTTTTGCCAGCGCCGTCAGACCGTTATCGACCGAGTCGACTTCGCCCGAGGTGATCGCAAGGTCGAACACCGCAGCGGCATAACGCTGGGCGGCTTCGCTTACAGATGTGGTCGATGAACCGGCCAAATTGCTCGCCCCAGCGTCTCGAATCCCCCGCACCCGGTCCGAGACAAAAATTGATGTGAAATCAGCCACATAGATACGGGTGGCGTCCGGATCGTCCGTCGCGCGGGTTGCTAGCACGCTGGAGCGTCGTGTGACAACAAGCGGTTTTGGCCAATTTCATCAACAAACACGGGCGTTTCGTCGCGGCGAAGCCAATCCATCCGCCTGCCCCACAAACTTCTCTCTTTTCACCGTCATTCCCGCCGAAGCCCGAAGGGCGAAGAGCGGGAACCCAGGAGCGGCAACTTGACTCCCTCCCGCCAAATGTTCACTATTTGTTCTTATGTATTTGGGGATCCGGATGAAAAGCTCGTTCGTCTATCTGCTGGCCTCCCGTCGAAATGGGACCCTCTACTGTGGCGTAACCAGCAATCTCATCCATCGCACCTGGCAGCACCGGGCGGGTCAGGCATCCGCCTTCACGAGCAAATACAGCATCACGATACTTGTCTGGTTTGAGGAACATGGCGACATCACCGCCGCCATACACCGCGAAACCCAGATCAAACGCTGGCGGCGGGAATGGAAGCTGAAGCTGATCGAAGACTTCAATCCCCAGTGGCGAGATCTCTACGACGACCTCCTCCCCGGCCCTGAGCGAACCTACGAAAAGCCGCCGGTCGGCGATCCTGGCCGAGCCACTCGCCCGCACCTTGCCCAGAACGACCCCTTCCTGAACTCTTTCGACTTCCGCGAACGCGTCTAGCTTCGTCATTCCCGCCGAAGCGGCGCAGCCGCGAAGAGCGGGAACCCATTGGCCTCAAGCAATGAACCCGCAACCCCTGGGTTCCGGCTCTCCGCTTCGCTCCGGCCGGAATGACGACGAAGGAGCAGCTGACTTTTAATCAGCAGATCGCAGCCCCAGTTCCCGTCATTCCCGCCAAGCCCGAAGGGCGCAGAGCGGGAACCCAGGAGTCTCACGCACAGCCCTTGCAGCTCCTCGCATCCCCTGGCTTCCCGCTCTCCGCTTCGCTGCGGCGGGAATGACGAGGTTGGGGCGGAACCACGGTTGAGCTCCCCTAACTTGCGTCGCCACGCCCAAGCTCTTAGCTCGCAACGCACCCAATCGGAGCCGCCCATGTCCCTCTTCCAGCCACTCACCCTCGCCCACGGACCGTCATGGAAGAACCGCTTCATGCTGGCGCCGCTCACCAACACGCAGAGCCACCCCGACGGCGTGCTCTCCGATGCCGAATTCAACTGGCTCACCCTGCGCGCCAAAGGCGGCTTCGGTCTGACCATGACCTGCGCGGCCCACGTGCAGGCCGCAGGCCAGGGCTTCCCGGGCCAGCTCGGAGCTTTCGACGACAAACACCTCGAAGGCCTCACCCGCCTCGCCAGCGCCCTGCGCGCCAACGGCTCGGTCTCGTCCCTCCAGATCCACCACGCCGGCAACCGTTCGCCCAAGGAACTGGTCGGCACG
>JAUYSA010000500.1 GCA_030696545.1 Hyphomonadaceae bacterium | reverse complement strand
CGCGCAAGAGCACGCAATCCACCTCCCCCGCCTTCGGCAGTGGAGGCAATTCCCCTCAGTCTTGTCCTCCACCTGCGTAGCAGGGGGAGGTGGATCGCTTGCGCAGCAAGCGAGACGGAGGGGGATGGTGAGGTGTGGCTCAGGGTGGTGAGCACGCCCTCGTCCTTCGACGGACGCACGCGAAGCGTGCTGCTCAGGATGAGGGCTATCGAGCTGTCGTGCGGGACAGCGATTGTTTCCTTGTGATTGGTGTCGGTCGTCATTCGGGGCAGAGCGTCCGGCGTCATCCGTGTGCCAATCACGGGGCGGCGGCGGACGCTCATCTGGAATGTTGAGACGACGTTCAGCACGAGCATCGCAAATGCGCGCAGCACCGCTGTCAGCAAAAGCTGAGGAAGCGGCGGGATTACCAGTCCAGTTTGCGCGTGTTTGTGCCGTGTCATGGGTTGGAGAATAACCCTCAGACTTGGCCCGGTTGAATCTGGAGGGCGCCATCCTCCATCTTTGTTGCGTAGATCATTGAATCCGTTCGCGAAGTATTTTCGCTGTCCTACGAATTCGATGTCACGCTCTCCCCCAATCTCCTGATCACTCACCGTCATTCCCGCCGGAGCGAAGCGAAGAGCGGGAACCTAGGAGTCGCGGGCGCGGCCCCTGGGTTCCGGCTCACGCGCTTTGCGCGTGTCCGGAATGACGCTGGTGAGGGCGTGCGGCGCTTCAGCTGTCAGATACGCGGATTGTCTTGCCGTCGATCAGCAGTTCCATGCGTTCGCAGTTGGCGAAGGGTCTTCTGAGCTGGCGGTCGATGAAGAGGGACATGGCGGTGAGGTCGCTGAGGTCGGGGCGGAGGGCCATGAGTTTTGTAGCCTGCATGAACTGGCCGTGGCTGACCGTGATGGTGAGATCGTCTTCGAGTTCGGTGAGGTCCTGCAGGAAGGTGCGGGCGCGGTGGAGGAGGGTGGAGAAGCTTTCGGCGCCTTCGCCGTCGATGTGGCGGGGGTCGAGCTTTGCCCAGTAGGCGTCGATGCGGGGCTTGCGGTCGGCCCAGTTGGTGCCGACGCAACTGGCGGGGTCGAGATAGGTGAATTCCTGGATGGGCCAGACTTCGTTGATGGCTTCGGGATGGCGGGCGTCGATGGGTTTGGCGGTGTCGATGGCGCGGCGAAAGGGCGAGGTGACGAGGCGGCTGGGCGCCTCCTTGAGGGACCATGCCAGTTCGCGGGCCTGCCGGAGACCGTTCTCGGTGAGCGGAATGCCTTCGGGATCGAGGGTTTTGCCCCCGGCATTGGACAGGCTTTCGGCGTGGCGGAAGACCCAGACGCGCTTCATGGCCGTAATTCGTGGAGGCATGGGCGAGGGATGACAAGCGCGAATGTGCAGGCTATCCGCAGGGCATGATTGATGATCGTTTTGACCATAAAGCGGCCGAGCCGCGCCTGTATGAAGCATGGGAAAAGTCGGGGGCTTTCAAGCCGTCCGGCGACGGGAAGCCGTATGCGATCGTAATTCCGCCGCCGAACGTTACGGGCGTGCTGCACATGGGGCATGCGCTCAACAACACGTTGCAGGATGTGCTGATCCGGTATCACCGGATGAAGGGCTATCGCACGCTGTGGCAGCCGGGGACGGACCATGCGGGCATCGCCACGCAGATGGTGGTTGAGCGCGAGCTGGCGAAGGAAGGCAATCTTGGCCGTCGCGACCTCGGCCGCGAGAAGTTCCTTGAGCGCGTGTGGGCGTGGAAGGAAGTTTCGGGCGGATCTATCACCAACCAGCTGAAGCGGCTGGGCGCGAGCTGTGACTGGAGCCGGGAGCGGTTCACGCTGGACAAGGGCTTGTCCGAAGCTGTGACGAAGGTGTTCGTCGAGCTCTACCAGGAAGGCCTGATCTATCGCGACAAGCGGCTGGTGAACTGGGACCCGCAATTCCAGACGGCGATCTCTGACCTTGAAGTCGAGACGCGGGAAGTGAAGGGGCATTTCTGGCACCTGCGCTATCCGCTGGCCGATGGGTCGACTTACAAGTTTCCGATCGCGTTCGATGAAGCCGGCAAGGCGACGGAGTGGGAGGATCGCGACTACATCGTTGTGGCCACCACGCGGCCGGAGACGATGCTGGGTGATACGGCTGTCGCCGTGCATCCGACGGACGAGCGTTATGCGGGGATTGTGGGCAAGCAGGTGAAGCTGCCGCTGACGGGGCGGCTCATTCCCATCGTTGCGGATGACTATGCCGACCCGACCAAGGGGACGGGCGCGGTGAAGATAACGCCGGCGCATGACTTCAACGACTATCAGGTTGGCAAGCGGCACAAGCTGCCGATGATCAATATCTTCAAGCCGGATGCTCATATCAAAGACAGCACGTTTGATGATTTCGACTTTGGCCATCGAGCTACCGACAGTGAAGGTGGACAGCTATCGGATGACGACGGTCTAGTTGGACCAGCGACCTACCAACTTATCCCTGAAAAGTATCGTGGTCTCGAACGGTTCGCGGCTCGCAAGCAGATCGTGGCCGATATTGAGGCGGCAGGGCTGCTTCATGCGGTCGAAGATACGAAGATCATGCAGCCGTTTGGTGATCGCTCGCAGGTCGTGATCGAGCCTTACCTGACGGACCAGTGGTATGTGGACGCCGCGACGCTGGCGAAGCCCGCGATTGCCGCTGTCGAGAAGGGCGAGACGCGGTTTGTGCCGGGCAACTGGGACAAGACGTATTACGAATGGATGCGGAATATCGAGCCTTGGTGTGTTTCGCGCCAGCTATGGTGGGGACATCGAATTCCCGTGTGGTACGGGCCAAAGGGTGAGTGCTTCGTAGCTCACAATGAAGATGAGGCGCTCGCTGTTGCGAAAGCGAAGCTCGGGCCGAACGTGATCGTTCATCGCGAGGGGCAGAAAGCTCCCAAAGGCACCATACAAATTGTCCAGGACGAAGACGTCCTCGACACCTGGTTCTCGTCCGGGCTGTGGCCGTTCTCGACGATGGGTTGGCCGGGCGACACTGATCCGGCGTTGAAGGAGTTCTATCCGGGCGCGGTGCTCGTCACGGCGTTCGACATCATCTTCTTCTGGGTGGCTCGCATGATGATGCAGGGCATCCACTTCATGGGTGAAGTGCCGTTCAAGGACGTTTACATCCACGCGCTGGTCCGCGACGAGAAGGGCCAGAAGATGTCGAAGTCGAAAGGCAACGTCATCGATCCGCTGGAGCTGGTGGACGAGTTCGGCGCGGATGCGCTGCGCATGACGCTGGCGGCGATGGCGGCGCAGGGGCGGGACATCAAGCTCGCGAAGAGCCGCGTCGAGGGGTATCGCAACTTCTCGACCAAGCTCTGGAACGCGACGAAGTTCGCGCAAATGAATGGCTGCGAGCTGAAGGCCGGGTTTGATCCAGGCGCGGTGAAGCACACGCTGAACAAGTGGGTTGTTTCGGAAGCTGTGCGCACGACGAAGGCCGTTGAGGCTGGGATTGCAGAGTACAAGTTCAACGACGCGGCGGGCGCGATCTATGGCTATGTCTGGAACGTTGTCTGCGACTGGTACATCGAGCTGACCAAGCCGATCTTCATGGGCTCGGACGAGGCCGTGAAGGAAGAGACGCGGGCGACGATGGCCTGGGCGCTCGACCAGATCGTGCATCTGCTGCACCCGTTCATGCCGTATGTGACGGAGCAGCTGTTCCAGGAATTCGGCAAGCCGATCGGGCGTGAGGGGCTGCTGATTTCGCAGAGCTGGCCGGCGCTGGATGACAAGCTGATCGATGCGGCGGCGGATGCGGAGGTGAACTGGGTGATCCGGTTGATTACCGCGATCCGGTCGACGCGGTCGGACCTCAACGTGCCGGCGGGGGCGAAAGTGCCGTTCACCCTGGTAGGCGCATCGGCGGAGAGCGAGGGGCGGCTGAAGACGTATCAGTCGCTGATCGAGCGGTTGGCGCGGCTGGAGTCGGTGTCGGTTGCGAAGGAGGCGCCGAAGGGGGCGATCCGGATCGTGCTGGATGAAGCTACGGCGTGCATCGACGTGGCGGCGCTGATCGATCTCAAGGCCGAGATTGCGCGGCTGGAGAAAGAGATCGCGCGGCACAAGGGCGACATCGCAGGCATCGAGAAGAAGCTGTCGAACGAGCAGTTCGTGGCGAAGGCGCCGCCTGAGGTGATCGAGGAACAGCACACGCGCAGGGCAGCAGCCGAGACGGCGCTTGTGAAGCTGGGCGATGCGCTGGTGCAACTGAAGGCGGCTGGGTAGAAAATTTAGCGGCCGCTGTCGGTTTTCACGGGGGTGTATCGTCCTAAGGTTATATCAGGAGGATTCAGCCATGAAGATCGTGACCAGCCTGAGTTTCAACGGCCAGTGCCGTGAGGCGTTCGAGTTCTATGCGAAGGTTCTGGGCGGCAAGATCACCGCCGCTTTTCCCTATGGCGAAGGCCCGCCGGGCATGCCGGCCGATCCGAAGATCAAGGATTGGCTGATGCATTGCTGGATGGATGTGGGCGACCAGTCCATCATGGGCGCGGACATGGACAAGCCGTGGGCGCCGAATATCGACAAGCCCAAGAACGGCTTTGATGTGACGCTGCACACCGACGACGTGGTGGAAGCGAAGCGCTGGTTCGATGAGCTTTCCGCGGGCGGGAAGACCGGCATGCCGTTTGGCGAAACGTTCTGGTCGCCGGGCTATGGCTCGCTGATCGACAAGTTCGGCATTCCGTGGATGGTCAGCACGCAACCGCAAGCCGGATGGCAGCCGAAGGCGGCTGGGTAATCAGCCGTTGTGGTGCAGGAGGCGGCGGCCGCGATACCTCGCTATTGGGGTTTCGGCATCTGCTGGCGGGTGCAGGCGAAGAGGCTGGACTGGGCAATGTAGTTGCCCTGGAAGGCCGGGGTGTCGATGCGTTGGGTGAGGCCGCCCTGGCCGTCGGGTTTGAACGTGATGATGACGCCCGGGATGGGCGGATAAGGCGGCAGGGTTTCCTGACCCTGCAGGACGAGGCCGTTGACGTCGGCGCTCCATTTGCCGTTGCCGTAGTAATTGCCTAGGCCGGGTTGCACGCCTTCGATGCCGTAGGTGAGGTCTGCGTTCAGGAGCATGCCGAAATTGCGGACGAAGCCGGACGAGCGTTGGTTCGGGCCGCTGTATTCGGTGAAGGTCATCTGGCAGCCCCAGAAGCCTTGATAGGTTTTCGTGTAGTCGACGGGGGCTGCTGTGATCGGCGGAGTGACGGCGGGCGGATTTTTGGTGGGCGCGGGCGGGACCTGAGCCAGGGCGGGCAGCGCCGTGAGGGCGATGACGGCGATGATCGCGAACGTTGATGTGCGCATGTGGCTGGACCCCGTGGAAACCCGCAGGATTGCGTCCCCCTACAGGATTAGGCGCAGGACGGCGGGAAAGCGGATCAGGCGGGCTGTGCAAATCGGGTGCAGGCTGTACGAACTCGCTCCGATGCGGAAAAGCAGGCTTGGTTGATCCGCCTGCGCGAGCATGGAGACGCCTGTGGCGAAACCCGAATGGACGTTGTTGATCCACGGCGGCGCCGGCGTGATGCGCCGCGCGGAGATGACGCCGGAGATGGATGCGGCTTACCGCGCCGGTCTGAACGATGCGCTGGAGGCGGGATCACAAGTGCTGGCCTCGGGCGGTCTGGCAGTCGATGCGGTCGAGGCGGCTGTGCGCGTGCTGGAGGACAATCCGAACTTCAACGCGGGGCGCGGCGCCGTGCTGACGCGCGAGGGCGTGGCTGAGCTGGATGCGTCGATCATGGATGGGCGCGATCGCAAGGCGGGCGCGGTGGCGCAGGTGCGGACGGTGAAGAACCCGATCCGCGCGGCGCGCATGGTGATGGATACGACCGGGCGCGTGATGTTCGCGGGCAAGGACGTCGACGCCATGGCGGCGAAGGCGGGGCTGGAGATTGTGCCGCCGGAGTATTTCGTGACGCAGCGCAGGCAGGACGCCCTGAAGCGCGCGATGGCCGGGACGTGGGAGCCGATGGATCGGCATGGAACAGTCGGCGCGGTGGCGATGGACAAGGCCGGCAATCTGGCGGCGGCGACATCGACGGGCGGTATGAATGCGAAGCCGCCGGGGCGCGTGGGCGACAGCCCGATCATCGGCGCGGGCACGTATGCGGAGAATGCTTCGTGCGCGGTGTCGGCGACGGGCGATGGCGAGTATTTCATCCGGGCAAGTGTGGCGCGGATGATCTGTGCGCGCGTGGCGATGCAGGGCATGAGCGCGGAGCAGGCGGCTAAGGCGACGCTGGATGAAGTGGCGGCGCTGGGCGGTTCGGGCGGCGTGATCGTGGTGGGGCACGACGGCAGCGTGGCGCTGAGCATGAACACGGAAGCGATGTTCCGCGGGCGGGCGGATGCGAGCGGCGTGCGCGAGGTGGGGATTTACGCGGATGAGTAGCTCGCGCCCCAGTCTTCAGCAGTTTCTCGAAGCGCTATCCAATCACTTTGGGCAACCGGTGACGCGAGATACGTGGTTATGGAAGGACCTGAACCTGTTCGGCGACGATTACTGGTTTGGTCTCGTGCCGGTAATTCTTGGGCTTGGCGCGTCCGTTCGCGAAAGTGATCGCGTACGGCTGGGGGACTTCCTTCCCGAAGAGCGCGAAATTGGTCTGTTTGGCAGACTGGTCGCACGCAGAACGATACCGGACATCACTGCGGGCGAGTTCTACGCGTTTCTCGAATTCAAAACGGCTCCCTAGAGCAGGTTCTGCCTTCGGACGCGCAACCTTGTGAGCGCCTGCTCGCAGGTGCATGGTACACGTCTCAATGGAGACGCGCCATGCAGAAGCGGAAGCTCGGCAATTCAGGTCTTGAGATCGCGCCGCTTGTTCTCGGCGGGAACGTGTTCGGATGGACGGCAGACAAGGCGACGTCTTTTGATGTGCTGGATGCGTTCGTCGATGCCGGGTTCAATGCCGTGGATACGGCGGATGTCTATTCGCGCTGGGCGCCGGGACATCAGGGCGGCGAGTCCGAGACGGTGATCGGCGCGTGGATGAAGGAGCGGGGGAACCGCGACAAGATTGTACTGATCACGAAGGTCGGCTCCGAGATGCCGGCGGGCAAGGGACTGAAGGCGGATTACATCCAGAGCGCGTGCGAGGCTTCGCTGAAGCGGTTGCAGGCGGATCATATCGATCTCTATTTCTCGCATTTCCCTGACAAGGACACGCCGATCGAGGAGACGCTTGCTGCGCATCAGCGATTGATCGAGCAAGGCAAGGTGCGGGCGGTTGGCGGGTCTAACTATGACGCGCCGGGTCTTGTCGCTGCACTGGCCTCTGGCGATCGCAAGGTGCGGGCGCGGTATGGCGTGCTGCAGCCGCATTACAACCTGCTGGTGCGCGATCAGTATGAAGGCACGCTGGAAGATGTGTGCGTGAGCGAGGGGCTGGGCGTGATCCCGTACTTCGCGCTGGCGAGCGGATTCCTGACGGGCAAGTATCGGTCGGAGGCTGATCTCGGGAAGTCGGCGCGCGGCGGGGGAATGAAGAAGAACTTCAACGAGCGGGGGCTCGCGATACTTGGGGCTCTCGACAAGGTGTCGAAGGCGCATGGGGCGACGCAGGCGCAGGTGGCGCTGGCGTGGCTGATGGCGCGGCCCAGCATCACGGCGCCGATTGCGTCAGCGACCAGCGTGGCGCAGCTGAAGGAGCTGACGCCGGCGGCGGAGTTGAAGCTGACGGCGGATGATATGAAGACGCTGGATTTGTAGGGTGCATCTTGATGCACCGTGCTTGCAGCCGATGCTGGCCGGTGTGTTTGCGCTACGCTCCAATGCGCTCTGCGTTGTGGCGCCATCCACTCCACCGTGTCCCCCGCGAAGGCGGGGGTCCAGTTGGGCGCTTCCCGCAATTTGCTGTTTGGAGAACTGGATCCCCGCCTTCGCGGGGAACGCGGACTTAAAGGTCCGCTTTCAGGACAACGCCACGGTCTTTGGTGGTGACGAAGCCGCGCTCGCGGGCCATGCTGTGCGCAACAGGAGAACACAATGGACCTGCTCGTGAAGAAGTCGGCGCTGGCCGAGACGACGTTGATGGCGGCGAAGTTGCCGGAGGTGGCGGATGGGGAGATTGAGCTCAAGGTCGATCTGTTTTCGCTGACGGCGAACAACATCACTTACGGCGCGTTCGGTGACTTTCTCAAATACTGGCAGTTCTATCCGGCGCCGGAGGGATGGGGCCGTGTGCCGGTGTGGGGCTTTGCGACGGTGACGGAGAGCAAGTCTCCGCATGTGAACGCGGGCGAGCGCGTGTATGGCTACCTGCCGATGTCGACTCTGTTCCGGCTGAAGCCGGGTGCGCGGCGGCATGGCGGGTTTGTGGATGAGAGCGCGCATCGTGCTGGGCTCGCGCCGGTTTACAATGGCTATGTGTTCAATGGCGAAGACCCGCTTTATGCGGTGGACACCGAAGCGCTGCAGGTATTGTTCAGGCCGCTGTTCACGACGTCTTTCCTGATCGACGACTTCATTGCAGACAACGGATATTTCGGCGCGAAGCAGGTCGTGTTCTCCAGCGCTTCGGCAAAGACATCTTACGCTGCGGCGCAGCTTCTGAAGGCGCGGGGCGATGTGAAGGTGATTGGGCTGACG
>JAUYSA010000205.1 GCA_030696545.1 Hyphomonadaceae bacterium | reverse complement strand
TGGTCCCGAACAGGGCCGCACGCAGCCGGGCCTCACCATCGTCTGCGGCGACAGCCATACGTCCACGCATGGGGCTTTCGGCGCGCTGGCTCACGGCATCGGTACGTCTGAAGTCGAGCACGTGTTGGCCACGCAAACGCTGCGCGCACGCAAGATGAAAAACATGGCCGTCCGCGTCGAAGGCGAGTTCCGCACCGGCGTTGGCGCGAAGGATCTCGCCCTGCACCTGATCGCGATCATCGGCACCAATGGCGGCGCAGGCCACGTCATCGAATACATGGGCTCGGCCATACGCTCCATGTCGATGGAAGGCCGCATGACGCTGTGCAACCTGTCGATCGAGGGCGGCGCGCGCGCTGGCCTCGTTGCGCCGGATGAAGCGACCTTCGAGTACATGAAGGGCCGCCCCGCCGCGCCGAAAGGCGGACAGTGGGAAACCGCCATCCAGCACTGGAAGACGCTGTTCTCGGACGAAGGCGCGCACTGGGACGGTGTGATTGAAATCGCAGCCGAAGACGTCGCGCCAACCATCACCTGGGGCACCAGCCCGGAACAGGCCGCTCCCATCACGGCCAGCGCTCCTATCCCTGCGCAGATTTCCGACAGCGTGAAGCGCGACGCCGCGGAGCGCGCCCTCGCCTATATGGGCCTGGAGCCGGGCCAGAAACTCGAAGGCCTCAAGATCGACCGCGTCTTCATCGGCTCCTGCACCAACTCCCGCATCGAGGATCTGCGCGCCGCCGCTGAAGTGGCGAAAGGCAAGCACGTCGCCCCCGGCGTACGCGCCATGGTCGTGCCCGGCTCGGGCCTGATCCGCGCGCAGGCGGAGGAAGAAGGCCTCGACAAGGTGTTCCTCGATGCTGGTTTCGAATGGCGCGAGCCAGGTTGCTCGATGTGCCTCGGCATGAACCCGGACATCCTCAAACCCGGTGAGCGTTGCGCCTCGACCTCGAATCGCAATTTCGAAGGCCGCCAGGGCCGCGGAGGCCGCACCCACTTGATGAGCCCCGTGCTGGCCGCGAAAGCTGCGCTGGCTGGCGTCATCACGAACTGACGCGGCCAAGCCTTAACAGCGTTCATCTTTGCTGCCTGCTTCGCGCGCTGCGGCGCCCAAAGCTTCAGCACGCTGAATTCACATGATTTTCAGGGCTTTCCCGTAACGTCACCTTGCACTGCAAAAGCGGGCGCGTGGTGGGACGACTATGAAGGCCGGAGACATCGCAAGACGCGTCAGTTTCGTGACGCCTGAGACGCTTGCTGGCGAAATCGCTGTGCGTTTCAAGAACGACGCTGGAGTCACCACCTTTCCGGTCGTCCGCGCTGGCAAGCCGGTTGGCCTGATCACGCGCGACCGCCTGAACTCCATGCGCAAAGCCGGGGGCCTGTGGGAACGCAAGCCGGTCGCGCATTTCATGAACGCTGCGCCGATCGTGATCTGCGAGGATATGGCGTTGGCGGATGTCAGTCAGGTGATCGCGCCAATGTCGCGCGAATCTCTGTTCGAAGGAATCGTGACGGTGGACGCCGCCGGCGACTATGCCGGAATGGCTGGTGCTTTCGAACTTTTCCGCACGGCGATCACGGTGGCCGAAGAACGAAATCGCGATCTCAGCAGCCTTGCGGCGCGGCTGGCCGCCGAGACGCAGAAAGCCAACGACGCTTCGCGAGCGAAATCCGAATTCCTTGCGACGATGAGCCACGAGATCCGCACCCCCCTCAACGGCGTGCTGGGTATGGCGCAGGCGCTGGGCATGGATGCGCTGTCGACCGACCAGCGCGACAAGCTGAACGTCATCCTGAATTCCGGCGAGACGCTGACGGCTTTGCTGAACGACATTCTTGATCTCTCGAAGATCGAAGCGGGCAAGATGGAAATCTCCGCCGTCGATTCCAATCTGAAAGCCTCGCTCGATCGTGCAGTCGGCCTGTTCGAGCCGATCGCGCGGGAAAAGGGCATCACGCTGTCGGTCGTTCGCGAGGGCGGCGGGCCGGACTGGCTGAGCTTCGACCGCGTGCGCGTGCACCAGTGCGTCACCAACCTGATCTCGAACGCGGTGAAGTTCACGCAATCCGGCCGGGTGGACGTACGCTGGAGCGTGGCGGCCGCGCCGAAGAACACGCCGCATCGCGTGCGCGTCAGCGTGACCGATACGGGCATTGGCATGAACGAGCAGGCGCTGACGCGCCTGTTCAACGCGTTTACGCAAGCTGATGGCTCGACGACGCGGCGCTTTGGCGGCACAGGCCTGGGACTTGCCATCACGCGCAAGCTGGCGCGCCTGATGAGTGGGGATGTCCACGTTTCCAGCGCTGTCGGACAAGGCTCGACATTCACGCTGACATTCGAAGCCCCGGCCGCGGCGAGGCAACTGCGACCTGCGCCACCAGAAGCCGAAGCCGGGCATATGGCTGAGCCGCAGCGCCCGGTGAGAATCCTGCTGGTGGACGACAACGCCACCAACCGGCAGGTCGCGAAGCTTTTCCTCGCGAGACTGCAGTGCGAAATTGTTGAAGCCGAGAACGGCGTCGAGGCGCTGGAGCGTCTTCACGCGCAACACTTCGACGTTGTCCTGCTGGACGTCCACATGCCGGTGATGGATGGCTGCGAAGCTATCCGCCGTATCCGCGCTTCTGATCAGCCCTGGCGCACCCTGCCCGTCATCGCGCTGACGGCAGATGCGATGGAAGGTGATCGCGAACGTTTCGTGGCGATGGGCATGACCGACTATCTGGCCAAGCCGATCGACCGCCGTGTGCTGCTCAACAAGATCCACGAGGCGACGGCGCGTGGCGCAGAACCGGCAGCGGTGGAGCCGCCCAAGACGGCAAACGCGCAGGACTTCGATCTTTCAGACATCCTCAGCGCGATCGAGACCAGCGCGGCGTAGCGGTGCACTTGTCTCTCCGCTAACAAGGGCGGCGGAGGTGTCTTTACATGACCGATATCCAGCTTCCGATCACAGGCGGGTGCATCTGCAAAGCCGTCCGGTATTCCGTCAGTGGTGCGCCTGTGGGATCGCGCCAGTGCTGGTGCCGGGACTGTCAGTATCTGGGCGCGGGCTCATCGACCGTGAATGTCATTTTCAATGCCAGTGACGTGACGATCACCGGAGACGTGAAGAGCTTCGTGTCGCTTGCCGATTCCGGGAACACGATGACGCGCGGCTTCTGCCCGACATGCGGAACGCCCGTCACCAGCGCATCAAGCGCGCGCCCGCAATTTCTTATCCTGCGGTCCGGCACGCTCGATCATACCGGCATCGCAACGCCTGCGATGAACATCTGGACCGATTCAGCGCCCCACTGGGCGCATATGGATCCGGAACTCCCAGCAACGCCGCAGCAGCCACCCGCGCTACCTGCTTCGCGTTAACACTTGGCGCAGGCCCGACTGCGGCGATTGCACTCGCAGGTTGAACCTGCCATGTTCTTGCCTAAGTTCGAAGGCTTCTGCAGGGCACGGGGCGGCAGCCGGGATATTCATGAAACGACTGCTCCTTTCCCTCGTCCTGGTTGTCGCAGCTGCTGCGATTTTTCTTGGACCGCCGCTGCGCGCGGCCTTCGCCGCCACAAATGTCGACATCGTTATCGGACGCGCTGAACTGCATCCGACTGCGCAGGCGCTGGCCTTCATGCTGAAGGCGCCCGAGGACGAGGATCTTGCCACCAAGAAAAAAATGAAATTGTGGGCGACCTACTATCACATGCCCACCGTGCGCCCCTCGTGGACCAGCGTGGCGGCCAAGCCGCTGATCGGCAAGAACGGCAAGGCCGTCTCCCCGCCCCTCTCGACTGAGGACTGGTGCGACGCCGCGATGCAAGGCTCGATCTGGGTCGACAACGGCAAGGACGATCCGCAGGCCTTCATGTACGTCGACAGTCGTGGGCCCGAGCAGGTGGTCTGCGACAAGCATTTCGGCGAGTTGTCGGAGCGCATCAAGTCGGCGACGCGCCGCGCGCGCTTTGCACCATTCTTCCATCCGCAGGCCTGCGACGTCCGCGCGATCCCGCTGATGGCGTTCCGCACGGTTGCGGTGGACCGCGAGCGCATCAAGATGGGCAGCGTGCTCTACATTCCGAAACTGCGCGGCGAGACGTTCTGGAACAATGGCGAGATCTTCGTCCATGACGGATATGTAATCGCCAGCGATACCGGCGGCGCGATCGAGGATAACCACATCGACATGTTCGTCGCTGACGCCAATGTGAAGCCGTTCCCGGATATCGTCCGCTCAAATCCCCGTGGAACTTTCGAGGCTTATCCCGTCGACAAGAACGATCCGGCCGCCATCGCGCTGCGGGATGCCGGCGAGGAAATCTGCAAGGATTCGGATCGCCCTGGCCGCAAGCGCAAAAAGGCCGCTAACGCGATCTGACGCATCGTAAGGCTTCGGTAACGCCTCGAGCGCTTTCGCTAGTATCTTGGAAAAGCTGTCCGCCATACTCGGATTGAAATCGGAGCCTATCTCCTCCGGGAGAGAGACCGACCACCCCGTGCCCGCGCTCCGCCCGCCGGGACCGCCGGTGTCGGAAGACGGGCAGCCGATGAGAGCGTTTACCTTCACGATCCTCTTCATGCTGGCCGCGTGCGCGACCGCTGCTGTGCCGGGACTGCCGACTGCGCCGGCAACGCCGCCGCCGCTGATGCCGGCTTTAACGCCGCTTGAGCGCGCTGTGGGTTTCGTGCTCGACGAGCCATCACCGCAGGCAATGGGCCCGGACCTGAAACTGTGGGCGACGCACTATCACACGCCGATCGTGAGAGCTGCGCCGGAAGCGATATCGGCCGCCTTCCCGCTGATCGGGCGCAATGGATCGGCCATCTCCGCGCCGCTGAGCCAGCGCGACTGGTGTGAGGCGGCGCTGCAGGGATCGGTGTCGATCCGGCAGGGCGGCAAGGCGACGGCCTATGTCTATGTCGACTCGAACGGGCCGGAGCAGACGAACTGCGACGAGTTTCTCGGCTCGCTATCCGATGGTGTGAAGAACGCGACGCGGCGGGCGCGCTTCATGGCGGTGAGCCATCCGCTTGGCTGTGGCGTGCGCAATCTTCCGCTGATGCCGTTCCGCACCATCGCGGTCGATCCCGGCGTGATCCCGCTGGAGAGCGTTATCTTCGTGCCCGAATTGCGTGGCCGGAAGTTCACGCTGAACGACAAGGACTACATCCACGACGGCTATCTCTTCGCGGGCGACCGTGGCGGGGCGATCAAGGGCAAGCATATCGACGTGTTCCTGATCGATGATCATTTCGAGCCGCTGGAAGACCTGTTCGCTTCCACCGACAAGCGGACATTCGCCGCGCATGTGGTTGACCATGACCACCCGATGGCGCTCGCCGTGAAGGCGAGCCAGTCCTCGTCCTGCGAGCCGGTTTCGCCGTAGGCGGCCGCCTTTCACCGAGGCTTGACGCGCCGCAATATGGACAGCCCCACCCGGGTCGCGGCAGATAGCGTCAAAATATAAAACCCGGGAGAGATTTCATGAAACGACTGCTGCTTGCCAGCGCTGCCTTGCTGGCTGCCGGATGCGGACACAACTACGCCAGTTCAGTCCCGCAAATTCCGGTCGCGCCCACGATGGCCGCGCAACTCGCGCCTCAGGTCCCCAATGCCGTCGCCCCGCCCGCCCCTGCCGCTCAACCGGCTACAGCGCCGGCAGGCTCTTCCTCGCGGACGGATTATTCGGTTCCCGCAAACTGGCTGTGCAAGCCCGGCGTCGCGAACAATCCGTGCGAGGTGAATATCGACGCGACGATCGTGAAGGCCGATGGTTCGACAGAGCTGCTGAAATACGCGGGCAATCCGAATGCGCCGATCGATTGCTTCTATGTATATCCGACCGTTTCGCTTGATCCGTTCACGCAGTCGGACCTGATACCGGGGCCGGAAGAATTCAACGTGGTGAAATCGCAACTGGCGCGTCTCGGTTCGCAATGCCGGATCTTCGCGCCCATGTATCGCCAGTTCTCGCTAGGTGCTCTGCGCGCCCGCATGTCGGGTGGAGCTGGCGTTCCGACGCGCGGCACGCCGGCGGACGCGAATGCGGACGTGGATGATGCCTGGGCCTGGTATCTCGCCAACGAGAACAAGGGGCGCGGCGTCGTGATCCTTGGTCACTCTCAAGGTTCCGGCCAGATCACACGATTGATCGCGGCTAAAGTCGACGGCAAGCCGGATCAGGCGAAGCTGGTGTCGGCGATCATCATGGGCTCGACCATTCAGGTTCCGAAGGGCGCGGATGTGGGCGGCACGTTCAGGTCGATCCCCGTCTGCAAGACGGCGGGCCAGACGGGGTGCGTGATCTCGTTCTCGTCTTTCCGGGACACGGTTCCGCCGGCGGAGACATCGAACTTCGGCATCAATCGCGGCGAAACGGAAGCTGTCTGTGTGAACCCGGCGGCGCTGGGCGGGGGCAAGGCGACGAGCCCGAAAGCCTACTGGTCCACCGCTGACAAGGCGTGGGCAACCGGCAAGAAGATCGACACGCCCTTCGTGATGACGCCGGGCCTGACCACGACCGAGTGCGTGCGGACTGGGAAGCATCATTACCTGCAGGTTCACTTCAATGCGGATGCCGCCGACGCGCGCATCGACGATCCGGGCACGGACGTGATGGCCCAAGGCAAGCCCGATCCGAACTGGGGGCTGCACCTGAACGACGCCAACATCGTGATGGGCGATCTTGTCGACGTTGTCGGTAAACAGTCGGCGGCCTGGACGAAGGCCCACCCGTAGCGAAAAGCTGAACGCGAACAGGCGGCCCGGGCACAACATGTCCGGGCCGCAATGATTCTGCGGGAAACTTGGTTAGTGCAACCTCTGAAATTCCGGGCGAGCGCCTTACCCAGCCTTAGGTTCGCGGCGAGATATTCTGCGCTGAAAGGGCGTCGGGGACGCACTGGAAAACAAGATGCGCTTACAACCTGCAAAGGTCGATGACTGGCTGTTCGGCCAGGACGACAATCTCGCTGCCGGCGAAACGGCGGAGGATGCGTTCGATTCATTCGGGCCGATCAGCGATATCCGCCGCGCGCTGCAGCGGCCGTCGCATCATCCTGTCGCGCAGGGGCCGCATGATTTCACGCGGATACTCGTGGCCGAGGGCGACGCCTATCATCGCCGCGTCCTGCGCGTTCTGCTGGCGAGCCCGCGCATTTCGGCGATCGAGGTCGAGGATGGGCAGGCGGCCGTCGACCTGCTGGCGCTTCGTTCGTTCGACCTGCTGGTGCTCGACATGGACCTCGCCCAGCTGAACGGCGCAGAGGTGATCCGCTGGGTGCGGCGCAGCCTGACGCCGTGGGCGGACATTCCGATCCTTGGCCTGCTGAACGACAAGCACCGGCATGAAGCCGGCAAGCTGATGTCGATCGGGATGACGGACTGGACGACCAAGCCGCTGAGCCGCCATCACCTGGCGGATAAGATCGTGCATCTGCTCCCGGGGCTGTACGACGCCGGGCTATAGGCGCGCGGGCGCGGCCTCGCTGGTGGCGAGTTGGGGTGGGACTGATTTTAGCCTGATCAGATGATCAAGCTGGCGTCTGGCGGATCTCTATCCGCCGCGTTTCCCGCTAAGGCGGGAATCCAGAAAGCCGCGAAGGGGTTCTGGGCGTTTTACGCGCTTGTTTGCTCAAGAGGACTGGAGGCCCTTCGCCTAGCTCAGGGCTTGCGTCGTTCGAATTGGTCCCCCGGACCAATTCGCGCCTAAGGCGCCACTCCTCACCCGCGCCTTCGCGGGGAACGCGGATCGAAGATCTGCTTCCAGAATGGTGCACGCGCCCCGGCCCTCGCTTACGCTCGAGCGTTCGTTGCTCGAATTGGTCCACTGGACCAATTCGTCCGCTGCGCGGACCGCGCCTCACCCCCTCCGTCTTGCGCGCGAGTGCGCGCAATCCACCTCCCCCAGTGCTTCGCACTGATGGAGGCAATTCACCTTCGTTGCTCCGTTTGTCTTGCCTCCCCATGCGGAGCTGGGGGTGGTGGATCGCGTGCGCAGCACGCGAGACGGAGGGGGATGGTGAGGTGTGGCTCACATTGGTAAGCACGCCCTCGTCCTTCGACGGGCGCACGCGAAGCGTGCTGCTCAGGATGAGGGCTGTTGGGCTGTCGTGCGGGACAGCGGGTTGTGTTTCCTTGTGATGGGTGTCGTTCGTCACTCGGGGCAGAGCGTCCGGCATCATCCGTGTGCCAATCACGGGGAGAGGGCGGAAGCTCGTCTGGAATGTTGAGACGACGCTTTGCACGAGCATCGCAAATATGCGCAGCACCGCTGTCAGCAAAAGC
>JAUYSA010000365.1 GCA_030696545.1 Hyphomonadaceae bacterium | reverse complement strand
TCTGCTTCAAGAAACGCCACGTTCAGGTCATTGAACGCCCTTGCGACGCTGGCGTCATGGATCGCGCTCTTGTTGAACTGACAGGTGACGCACCAGCGGGCCGTGAAGTCGACAAAGATCACCCTGCCCTCGGCCTGCAGCTCAGCCACTTTCTCCGGCGACCAGGCATTAGCGGAAACTTCCGCAGCGGCTTCCGCCTTGAACATTGTGGTCGACAGGGACGGCACAACGAAGGCCGCGATGATTACCAGCACGGCGACGATGCGCCCGACCATGCCCTGCCCAATTTTCTTGGCCAGCCAGATGCCGAAGCCAAGAGCGATGCCGCCAGCAAGCACGGCGATGATTCCGTCCGGACCCGACTGCCCTGCCAGCACCCAGAGCAGCCAGAGCACTGTGATGAACATCGGGAAGGCCAGCACCTGCCGGAATGTCTCCATCCACCTGCCCGGCTTGGGCAGGACCTTGGCGAAGGCCGGTGTGAAGCTAAGCAGCACGAAGGGGGCGGCAAGGCCGATGCCCACCATCACAAAGACCGCCATTACAACGGGCGCAGGTTGCGCCAGCGCCGTAGCGAAAGCCGGCGCCATAAACGGCCCGACGCAGGGTGCGCCAACGAACGCCGCGAGCAGGCCGGTGAAGAAGGCTCCCGATGTGCCGCCACGCTCAGCCAAGCCGCTACCGACGCCCATCAGCGATCCACCGATCTCGAAAACGCCGAGAAGATTGAGGCCGACTGCGAACATCACCAGCGCAAAGAACGCCGTGATTGGCGGGTATTGCAGCTGGAAGCCCAGCCCAGCCTGCTCTCCCGCCGCGCGCAGCGCGATGAGTATTCCGCCGATCGCTGCGAAACAGACGACCACGCCGCCGAGATAGGCGAGGCCATGGGCGCGGGACTCTTTGGGATTATGCGCTGTGTGAACAAGACCGGCGGCCTTGATGGTGAGCACCGGAAGCACGCAAGGCATCAGGTTGAGAACAAGCCCGCCCAAGAAGGCCAGACCAAGCGTGACCAGCAGTTCGGACACGCCCATCATCGGGACGTCAGCCGCAGCGGGCAGTGGCGCGCCGCCGCTTACCTCTACGTTGACGAACTCTTTGTCAGCGACGCCAGCAGGCGCTGGACCGGGCGTTGCAGCAACCTCCCAGGCGCGCGTCGATCCTGCGTCGTCTGTGATCGCGATGATGCCGGAGAGATTCTGGTCTCCCTCCTTCGCGAAGTCGGACGCCGTCAGTTCGATGGAGACGCCTTCCGGGCCGGTCTTCACCAATTGCTTCGCTGGGTGAGACAGTTCGGGGCCGTCAGGAAAGAAGCGGATGTTCTTGGCTGTTCCGAGAGCGCCAACAATGCCGCTATCGGCGGCGGCGATGCGGAAGCCTTTCGCGGTGCGTTCGACACTCGCCTTGCCGGTAAGTACAACCGGAATGTGCGGCAGGGTGGCTACGATGATCGCGCTTCCATCGACATCTGTTTCTGGAGACGCGGCGACGCGCAGCGTCGTCGAGAGTTCAATGTCCTCGGGAATACAAATGTCAGCGCAAATGAGATATTCGATCTTGCCGCCGATGGGCACGTCTGTGCCGGGCTTGGCATCTGCCGCGATCTGGATCTGAAACGGCAGGACGACCTGATGCTCGTAGCCGTAGTTCATCAGGGTCGCGAGCGGGATGGCGTGAGGCGCCGGAAAGCGGAAGTCTCCGAACGTAGCGACGGGCGACGGCGTCCAGGTCGCGACGGGTGGCAGGCCACTATCGCCGGGGTTCCTCCAGTAAACATGCCAGCCGTCCGCGAGGTCGAGCTTCAGGGCGCCGAGGAATGTATCGCCCGGCGTCGCCGCCGAACGCTCGAACACCAGCGTGCCTTCAGCGTGGTCGCTTTTGGCTGTCACCTGGGCCTGCGCCGGGGTCGCCATGCCAGCAGCCAGCAGCGTTGCCGCCGCCAGACCCTTTTTCGCCCACGACATAAGTGCGCGCACGCAAGACCTCATTCTTCCAGCCCAGCCTGATCCGCGCACACAGGCGCGCGGCGCCTCTCGGCGTTGGGCTCAGGGCATGGAAGTAGGGCTGCGACCGGGGAGAGGTCCATACCCCTCCCCGGAACGTGAGCCGGATAGCCGGCTAACCGGCGAGTTAGGCCGCCGGGGTCGACAGGCGGCGCATCGTGCGCTGGATCACGCGCTGCCAGTTCATCAGTGACACCATGTGGGCATAGATCGCCGCGAGGGCGCCCGTATTGCGGATGTCCTGGAACTTGCTCTCCGGGAGGGCATTCAGGCCCTCTTCCGAGATCGCCCAGTAATCAGCGATCTTCTGGGTCTCGCCGGCATTTCCCTGCGAGTCACGAGGAGTAAAGGCAACCGACTTCTGTTCAAACAGCGAGGCCTTGTCGAGCATTTCGACGAATTCGACCGTAGCGCGGCGCTGGCGTTCGAATTCCTTGCAGAACTCGATCGCGTCCTGGGTGAATTTCGAGGCCTGCTCGCCGTCGAAGAACTTCACGTCCGGTGTCGATGAGACCATCGCGGCTTCCGTATCGACGCAGAGCAGCAGCTTGTCGCTCTTGGGGTCGGAGGCGAACACGAAGGGATAGCGGCGCGCGAACGCGGGAAGATAAATGTCCGGATCCGGCTGGCCGGAGGCGTCCACATACTCGTTCTCGTTCTGGCGAACCCCCATAACGGCAACCGGGGTCTTCTCATTACCAACGAAAATGATGGGGAAGCAGGTTGCGGCAACGCCGAACTCGCTCACCGTGATGGGTACGGCGTGGGCCGTCTTGAGGAAGGAGAAGGGCGACGAAACCTGCTTTACACCGAGGTTTCTGTGCTTCTCCAGTGAAAGCGGCTCCGGCCGCTTGTAGAACATGACCTGGCCGGTCAGTTCAGGCTGGCCGCCGGGGACTGGAGTGCTCATTAACTAGCTCCTGACTTGATGCTGGGCGGTCCTTATCGGAAAACTCTGGCTGCCTCAACCAAAGCGAATCATATGCTTGCGCTGGACTGGAAAACTCCTTTCAGAGCCCTGCTTTTCGCAGGTGCAGGCCTTTCCGCGGCTATCCTTGCGGCATGTTCACCTTCGGCGGTGAGCGCAGACCCCGCGCTCGTGGCCTTCATGCAGCGGTTCAGCCATGCGGAAATGGACCGCTCGCCGGAAGAAGCCGACGCTTTGGGGTTATCCGTCGAGGCGTTCGGAAAACGCTATCAGGCCCTGCTCGACGACCGTTCCATGGCCGTCGCCGAGCGGACGCGGGCCACGCGGCTGGACCTGCTCTACGAACTGGAACGGATCGATCGCGCCGCTCTGAGCCGGGACTCGCAGCGCACCTATGATACGGCGCTGGAGATCCTGCGCGACACAACGGCGATCGAGGCGCACGGCCATGGCGTGAACGGCCTCGGCTGGGCCAGCCCTTATCTCATCACCTTCGCGGACGGCGCTTTTGTCGACCTCGTCAAGTTCATGACGCTGCATGCGCCGGTTCGTTCGCGTGCCGACGCCGAGGACTGGCTGACGCGGCTCGATCATATGGACGAAGCGCTTCGGGATGAGCGCCGTCGCTTCGAGGTCGATATCGCGGCTGGCGTGATCCCGCCGCGCGCGATCGTTCAGCGCACGCTGGACAAGGCGCGGCAGCTGACCCCGGGCATCGCGCGCGAGCATCCGCTGGTTCTCTATTTCATCGAGCAGCTGGCGCAAATTCCCGACATTCCCGAAGACGACATCACGAAGCTTGTGAAGCGCGCAAGTGATCAGGTCGGTGGACCACTCAAGACGGAATACACGACGCTTGTGAAACTGCTGGAGGGTCTGCTCGCCAGAGCGCCTGCTGATCCCGGCGTTTGGGCGCTGAAGGACGGCGAGGCTTATTACCGGGATGCGCTGAAGCTCTACACGACGACCGACATGTCGCCGAAGCAGCTGCATGATGCGGGCCTGAAACTGATCGATCAGATCAGCAAGCAGATCGAGCCGATCCTCATCGAGATGGGTCAGGTTGAGGGCAGCATAGGCGGGCGGCTGCGCACGCTGTCGACGGACCCTGCCTATCTTTTTCCCGACACGCCGGAAGGCCGGGTCGCCCTGATGGACTCGCTGCGTGAGCGGATCACCTGGGCCGAGACCGCGATGGGGCGGATGATCATCACCGGGCCCAAGGGCAAGGTGGAAGTGCGCGAGGCGCCACGGATATCGCAGGACACAGCGCCGGGGGCCTATTACAAGGCTGTACCGCTCGATGGGTCGCGGCCCGCGACCTACAATCTGAACCTGCGATCGACGCTGGATTTCCCGATCTGGTCGCTTCCGACGCTCAGCTTTCATGAAGCAGCGCCGGGGCACCACATTCAGGCTGGACTGGCGCGCGAGCGGGCGAACCAGCCTCTGGTGAATTATCTGATCTCGCAGCCGGCCTTCAGCGAGGGCTGGGCACTTTACGCCGAAGACCTCGCCGACGAACTCGGCGCCTACAAGGACGACAAGCTCGGGCGGCTTGGTTATCTGCAGTCGCTGTTGTTCCGGGCCGCGAGGCTCGTGGCAGACACCGGCGTCAATTCGCAGAAATGGACGCGGGCGGATACGATTTCCTATCTGCAGACCACGACCGGGCTGGGACCGCAGGAGATCGAGTCAGAGGTTGATCGCTATGCGATCTGGCCGGGTCAGGCATGCGCCTACATGACGGGGCGAGAAACCATCAGGCGGTTGCGGACAGGCGCGCAGCAGCAACTGAAAGCCAGCTTCGATATCAAGGCCTTCCATCAGGCGATCCTGGGGCCGGGTCCCCGTCCCCTGCCCGTGCTCGAAGCCGACATCGCTGACTGGATCGCTTCGCAGCGACCCCAACCGATCCAGAACTAGCGGACATGCTTTTCATCGCCTGAAACAGACCGGGCCCGCGGATCATGTCCGCGGGCCCGCTTCTCGTTCGGTTCGGCGCGACCCGTTTTTGGCTGGGTGGTGGGCGGAGAACCCACAGCGCCGCATGACGAGGTTCTGTTCTTAAGCGGCGAGCAGTTCAGGCTCGCGGTGAAGTTCGCTGCCGACGGCGAACACCGGATCGAGGCCATCGGCCAGATCAGCGACTTCGAGACGGCGAGCTTTGATGTCGGCGTTGCGGCGGATGAAGATGGCGGTCGCGCCGTAGCGGCGGGCTTCGCGCCAGCGCCAGAAGGTGGCGACGTCGCCTTCGACACCGCCCTGGTCAGCGACGCGGATGATGCGCCAGGATTTGCCCTCGGGAGCAGCGAAGAGAACGACGCCGGCGATCTTCGCCCAGTCCTGATCGGCGCCGAAACGCTCGAACTTGTAGGAGTTGCCGTTTGCGCCGCAGAAGTTGACCAGCCCGTTCATGTTCTTGCTCCGTTCTTGTTCTCTTTTGTGTTCCCTTTTTGTGCTTTTCGCAAGCGGGTCGTCGGAAGTTTTTAGTAAACGCCGCGGTAAGGATTGTGGCGGCCGCGCGGGGGCGTTCTCGCAGTTGGCTGCGAGGTGGGATGGGTTTTGGTTTCGGGAGTTGGGTGTCGTGGGAGGTCCGCGCGGGAGCGCGCAGCCCCCTCCGTCTCGGCGCGAAGACGCGCCGATCCACCTCCCCCGCCTGCGGCGAGGGAGGACTTCGAGCGTGATCACTGAGTCCTCCACCGCGCAAAGCGCGGGGGAGGTGGATTGCGCCGAAGGTGCAAAACGGAGGGGGCTCTTTACCCG
>JAUYSA010000316.1 GCA_030696545.1 Hyphomonadaceae bacterium | reverse complement strand
GGACTTGACCCGAGGATGACGGTGGCTGTGCCCGATTCTGGTGAGCACGCCCTCGTCCTTCGAGACGATCGCTTCGCGATCCCTCAGGATGAGGGCTATCGGGCTTTGGCGGCGTTCTCTCCACCGCGTTCCCCGCGAAGGCGGGGATCCAGCTTCTTTGTGAAGTGAGTCTGGATCCCCGCCTGCGCGGGGAACGCGGACCTAAGGGTCCGCTTCCTTCGAGCGGGGAGGCGATCAATTGTCGTCATTCCCGCCGGAGCGAAGCGTAGAGCGGGAACCCAGGAGCGGTGGGGTTGGCTTCTGGGTTCCTGATAACGCCTTCGGCGTTTCAGGAATGACGATCATGAATGCTTCGCCTCTCCCGTCCATCGGAGCAGGAACGGTGCGCGCGCCACGGCCCTCGCTTACGCTCGGGCGTTCGTTGCTCGAATTGGTCCACTGGACCAATTCGTCCGCTACGCGGACCGCGCCTCACCCCCTCCGTCTCGGCGCGCAAGCGCGCCGATCCACCTCCCCCACTCCTTTGGAGTGAGGGAGGCAAGAGAACGGTGGGTTGCCTCCACCAGTGCGAAGCACTGGGGGAGGTGGATCGATGCGTAGCATCGAGACGGAGGGGGTGTGCTCAGCCGATGGGGCGGCAAGACACCGCGATCGAGCATTCATGACAGAAATGAAAGGTGAGTCAGATCGTCCGTGTTCGGAACAACCGATCGGGCCCAACGTTTCGCACGAGCCCAGACTGCCATTGCGCTCAGGCGCACAGTGCTGAGCGCATAATCCATCGAATGCCGGCTAGCCACTTCTGGCGGGCCGTCGCCCTACAAAAAGGATGCGAACATGTCTTGGCTCAAAAAACACGCGGCAAGCGCTCGTGTGATTGCCGTTATTGCCCTTGGCGGACTTGCGGTTACTGGCTGTGCGACGAACGGCTATGTCGATGAACAGATCGCAGCGGTGAACAGCCGTATCGATCAGGTTGACGCCCGCGTGACGACTGCGACGCAGAAAGCCGATGCCGCTGCCGCTGACGCACGCACTGCCAATCAGGCAGCTCAGGCCGCCAACACGGCAGCCCAGGCCGCCGCGACGGACGCACGCACGGCCAACCAGCGTCTCGACCAGGTTGGCGGGCGTGTTGATGCGCTTGAAGCCCCGCCGACCCGCAAACCGCGGGGTTGATCTTTAACTGGCCTGTGCGCCAGTGTTGATCTGGCCGGGTTTCGAAAGAAGCCCGGCCAACGGATCATGGAGAGCCTGTCATTCTTGACGCCGCCAAACCTTTGTTCAGGGCAATCGCTGTCTCACTGGGACTGCTGATTGGCGGAGCATTGATTCCGGCTGCTTATGCCGAGAAGGCGCCCGCTAAGAAAACGGCGGCGCCGATCGAGGCGACGGCTGACAAGCTGGATGAAGTTGCAGCTGAGCAGACTATTTCGCAGGCCGTGGTTGATATTGCGGGCTGGGTGATCGCGGCTGAGGACAATCGCGGCCTGCCCTTCGCTGTTGTCGACAAGGACGCGGCGCAGATTCTTGTCTTTGGCGCGGACGGAAAGCTGAAGGGCATGGCGCCTGTGCTGATCGGCCTAGCCACGGGCGATCACTCGGCGCCGGGCGTTGGCGATCGCGAGCTGAAAGATATTCCGAAGGACGAGCGCACGACGCCGGCGGGGCGTTTCCTTGCGGGCTATGGCCCGGCCTATGGCGGCGAGCGCGTGCTGTGGGTGGACTATGCGACTGCCGTTTCGATCCACCCCATCCCTGCGACCAAGGTGAGCAAGGCGGAGAAGCGCACGCAGCGGCTGACCTCGGTGAAGGTTGACGACAACCGCATCACGCATGGCTGCATCAATGTCTCGCCTGCCTTCTACAAGAAGGTGGTGGCGCCGTTGTTCAAGAAAGGCGGCGTGTTCTATGTGCTGCCGGATTCGATGACGGTGCAGGAAGCTTTTCCGAGCTTCGGGCTGCAGCAGCAGGTTGCGTCTGCCGATGAGGCCGATGGCGGCGCGAACGTTTCGGCGCGCTAGCGCCTACTCCGCTGCTGTCGTCAGCGTTTCTTCCACGACCTTCACCACATCGCCCATGATCTGCGTGATCTTGTAGTCCTTGGGCGTGTAGATGCGCTTGACGCCCATCTGTTTCAGCGCGAGCGCGTCGGCTTCGGGGATGATGCCGCCGACGACGACCGGAATGTCGAGGCCTTTGGCGCGGAGGATGCCGAGCGTGTCTTTCACGAGATCGAGGTGTGAGCCCGAGAGGATCGAGAGGCCGACGACGTGGGCTTTTGAATCGATGGCTTGCTGGACGATCTCGTCGGGCGTGAAGCGGATGCCTTCGTAGATCACGTTCATGCCGGCCTGGCGGGCGCGGGCGGCGATCTGTTCGGAGCCGTTGGAGTGGCCGTCGAGGCCGGGCTTGCCGACGACATAGGTGAGTGTGCGGCCGAGCTTTTTCGAGACGCGTTCGACTTCGCCTTTGACGCGTTCGAGGTCTTCCTCGCCATCGGTCTGGATGATGACGGCGACGCCAGTGGGGCCGCGGTATTCGCCGAAGGTGTCGCGCAGGGCGGCGCCCCACTCGCCCACAGTGACGCCGGCTTTGGCGGCGGCGATGGAGGGCGGCATGATGTTGGCGCCGGAGGCTGCGGCGGCGCGGAGTTCGCCGATCGCATTGGCGACGGCGTCTTCGCTGCGCTTGGAACGCCAGGCTTTCAGCTTGGCGATCTGGCGGCTTTCGGCGCCGTGATCCTGCGCCATGATCGAACCGTCGCCGCCGGAGAGCGGGGAGCTTTCAGTGGTTTCGTAGCGGTTGACGCCGACGACGATCTGGCGGCCGGCCTCGATTTCCTTGAGGCGGGCGCGCTGGCTTTCGACGAGGGCGGTTTTCATGAAGTCGATGTTGTCGATTGTGCCGCCGGACTGGTCGAGCTTTGCCAGCATGGCGCGGGCTTCGTCTTTCAGCGCCTCGGTCTTGGCGGTGACGACGTGGGAGCCGTCGAACAGGTCTTCGTATTCGAGCAGGTCGGTTTCGTAGGCGAGGATCTGCTGCAGGCGGAGGGACCATTGCTGGTCCCACGGGCGCGGCAGGCCGAGGGCTTCGTTCCAGGCGGGGAGCTGCAGCGCACGGCAACGGGCGCGTTTGGACAGCGTGACGGCGAGCGCTTCGATGAGAATGCGGTAGACGTTGTTCTCGGGCTGCGGCTCTGTGAGGCCGAGCGAGTTCACCTGAACGCCATAGCGGAACATCAGGGCGCGCGTGTCGGTGACGCCATAGCGCTCGCGGCCGATCTCTTCCCAGAGGTCGACGAACGCGCGCATCTTGCACATCTCCGTCACGAAGCGGACGCCGGCGTTCACGAAGAAGGAGATGCGGGAGAAGACGGTGGTGAAGTCCTTCTCGGGCACCTGCCCGCCCGCCTTCACCGTGTCGAGCACGGCGCAGGCGGTGGCGAGGGCGAAGGCGAGTTCCTGCTCGGGCGTCGCGCCGGCTTCCTGCAGGTGATAGCTGCAGACGTTGAGCGGATTCCATTTCGGCGTTTCGGTGTAGCACCACGCCACCATGTCGCCGATCAGCCGCATCGAGGGCTTGGGCGGGAAGACGTAGGTGCCGCGCGAGAGATATTCCTTGATGATGTCGTTCTGGGTCGTGCCCTGGAGTTTCTTGCGGTCACAGCCCTGCT
>JAUYSA010000257.1 GCA_030696545.1 Hyphomonadaceae bacterium | reverse complement strand
CATCCCGGCCGTAGCGAAGCGTCCTTCGACAGGCTCAGGATGAGGGAGCGGGAAGCCAGGAGTTGCGGGCGCGGCCCCTGGGTTCCGGCTCACGCGCTTTGCGCGTGTCCGGAATGACGATTGTGGGAACCGACCTCGATTGTAAGGGTGGTACCCCACTTGGGCGGTGTTTTTTGAGACAGGCGTACACGGGGCGCCTCCCCGCTCGGGAGAGGATGACCGCGGCGTTACTCAGTCAGCGATACTCTTCCGGCCGGTTGTCCTTGCCGTTGAGTTCGTTGAGGACGATGGCCATCGCTTCCATGAGCGTGGGGTCCTTCCTTGCGATCTTCACGCGCAGGGCGCGGAGGGCGTCCTGCATCTGCATGGAGTTGGCGCCGAGGTCCGCTATTGCGACCAGGAGGGCTTCGAATTTCAGGCAGCTTTCGACGCGGTTGGGGACGCCTTTCATTTGGCCGAGGGGGAGGCCGTTGAGGATCTCGATCAGGGCGGGGGCAAGATTCGGGTCGTCGGGGCCTGAGAAAAGCGGGCGGCTGTCGCGCAGCATTGCGATGCCGGCGCTGAACTCGTCTTCGTTCTTCGAGCGGAGCCAGCCCATCATGATGTCGTAGGCGCCGTCTCGGCGAAGCAGCAGGGCGGCGGCGAGTTCGCTGGAGGCGCTGATCAGGTTGCCGTGCCGACGGAGGGTGTCGAGGTCGCTGGTGGGGCGCAGGTTGAGCGCGCGCTGGACATAGGCGAAGTGGGCAAACTGTTCGGCGGCGCCGGCGGGTGGTGCGGGAATGTCGCCGCAGGCGGATGACTGGCGATCGGCGCGGGTAAGCGGCGATTGCGCGGCGAAGAGCACATCTTCGAGACGCCCGAGTTCCTGTTCATCGGACACGCGCGTGTCAGCCGGGTAGAACAGGGTCGGGTAGCGCACGAGCGTGGCGGACATGGGCCAGCGCCATGTCGCACCGGCATGGTTGATCGCAACGCGCGGGAAGCGGGCGAGCCAATCGACCGTCTGCTGGGCGATGGGGACGGTCAGGTAGGCAGTCCATGAGTCGCCTGTGAAGCGGCCATCATCGCCGATCTGTTTGGTGACGGTGACGGCGCCGCACCGCAGGCAGGCGTTGACGCGGAGATCGCCATGGGCCGGCCAGATGGCGCGGTGGAAAGTCGCGCCGCAATCGCAGGCGACGGTCTGTTCGTTGAGGCTGACTTCGTCCTGCGGCTGGCGGCCATTGAGGTGGACGAATGATTCTGCAGCCGGGCGTTGAGCGGGTTCAGCCTCGGGCGCTGGCTTTGGCGCCTTGGGCTCGCGGGCCGGCAGGACGACCTCGCCCTTTTCGAAATACTCGCGCATGTGATTGTTGCGCGGGCCGTCCGTGGCTTTGAAGGCGAAGGTGAGGCGCTCGGGCGTAGTAGCGCCGTTTGGGCCGTCGCGCTCCCAGTCGATGAAGATGGTGGTGTAGCCGGGGTCGAGGCTGATCCTGCGGATGACGCCGGTTGCCTCGAAGGGTACGCGCAGGCCCGTCGCGTCCGTGAAGCCGCGGATGACGGCGTAGCGATGATGCGATTCGAGATGGTCGATCGTGGTGGCCATGGGCGGGATCAGCTGCCTTGGGTTCGCCAGAAACCTTCATCGCCTGAGACGATCATCAGGAGCGTGCAGGTTTCGGATGAGGCGGCGTGGAGGCGATGCTCTGTGGCGCCGTCGAAATAGATCGCGTCGCCGGCATTGAGTTTCACGGGTGCATAGACGTCGGTGTGGAGCAGGGCGCAGCCCGTCATGATGTGGAGATAGACTTCGCCGGGCAGGGTCTGGCGGCGGCCATCGCCGTCCCGAAGCGTGATCAGCATCGGGGTGAAGTTCTTCGACAGAAGATCCTGCGCGCCGACGCGCGCGACGTGATCGCCGAAGCTGACATGTTCGCCCTCGTCCTTCCGGATCACGGCGCGGCGGGCGCTGGGCGGGAGGGGCGCTGGAGAGTTCTGGAGCAGCGACAGGCCTGGGTCGATATCCAGCGCGGAGCAGATGCGGAGGATCTTGTCGTAGGTGAGCGAGGACTGGCCGAGTTCAAGCTTTGACAGGGTCGAGAGCGGGACGCCGGATTTCTCGGACAGTTCCTGCAGCGTCCACCCTTTGGCGAGACGAAGCTTGCGCACGGCGACGCCGGCCTGCTGGGTAAGGCGGGACTTCATGCGTGAACGTCACGCAGGACAGCGATGATTTCCTCAGCGTCGCGGCCGCGAGAGGCGACGAGCGTGGCGACGATGTCGAACGCGCGCCAGTCTCCATTGGCCAGCTTCAGGCGGGCGCGGAGCGTCTGGGGCAGATCGAGCATGTCGGCTTTCACGAAGGCAGCCAGTTCCGCTTCGATACGCTGGCTGTCGTCCGGGTGTACGAGTTCGCTGAAGCGCCGGCCTTCAAGTGCCTGAACGTCGCCGCTGAGGATATGGCAGGCGGGCGAGCAGAAGATCACCGCCCCGGAGAGGCCAACGCGCATCACCATGTCGCGTGAATTGTCGGCCACCAGCCGGTAGTGTGCTTCCGCGGCGATGAGATCGGCCCAGGCGGTCTGTGCGTCGGCGAGAGATTCGGAGGCGGCTTCGTAGAGACTCTGTTTTTCGCCGAGAGCTGCAGCGAGCGGCAGGATGCAGGCGGCCATGGCGGCGAGATAGATCTGCGTCGCGAAGATGAACTCGCCGGACGTGAGGCCGCTGCGCGCGGCTTCGGGGGCCAGCAGGGCGTGGAGCAGGAAGCCGAACGTGGACACGATGATGGCGGCGCGGGCGCCGGTCATGCCGAGTTCGAACACGAGGAAGACGAGGCCGGGGATCAGCAGGAACTGGAAAGGCAGGCGCACCGCCTGCGGCATGAGCCAGAGCGCGGCGAGGGAGGCCATCAGAGTGCCGAACAGCAGCAGTGTCTTTATTCGGAGCGCCGGGGCCATGAGGTCTCGCCATCCGCCGCTGACGAGATTTTTGAAGACCGGCAGGAAGACGACATAGCTGAGCGCGTCGGACAGGAACCAGGCGCCTAAATCCTGTGCGCGGAAGCGGCCGGGATCGACCAGCGTGCCGAGGCCGATGATGCAGGTGGACAAGGCGGGCGCCATGATCCCGCAGCTGAGGAGGAAGCGGACGACAGAAGAGCGGTCCTCGAAATCCAGCGTGGATTCCTGCAGGCGCATCAGGCTGGCGCAGGCGAGCGGGCCGCCGATGTTGGCGAGCAGGTAGATGGCTTCGGTGGCGGGTTTGTCGCCGACGAGAACGGCGCGGATGATGTGGGCGGCGACGGCGAAGGCGAGGATGACGATCCAGTCGCGGGTCGGCGCGGTGATGAGCGCCCAGGCGAGGATGGCGCTGGCGATCCAGATCGGCGTGACGGGGGCGCCAAAGCGCGCAACCGAGATAGCCGCTTCCATGGCTGCGACAAACAGCAGCGCATAAATCAGGGCGCGGATGATCGATCCGGTTGCTGGCTTTGCTGCGCCCATTGCTTCAGTCCCCTCAGCGCCAGTGTCTCGCGGGGCGGGGCTGATTGGCAATGTCTGTGACGGACCCATGCCGCCCTTTCCCCGAACTGGTTCACGGCGTGGCGCCGGGGCCGGTCGCAGCATTGGCGGACAGGCATTCCCGCTTTAGCGCAAAATCTGGCGCGTTGCGAGAATGCCATCCGGGTTGGAGAATCCGGTGGCCACGTGAGTGATCCGGAGCCCGCCCGGAAGGGCCTTGCCGGGTTTGGACAGGAGCTTTCCGACCGGGAGAGCGTCGTGTCCTTGCTCCAGATCGCGCAAACCCGGCGTTGGGCCACGTGGCGGCGTATCAAAAGCCCCGGAAAATCGAGGTAACTTGCGCTTCAGGAAGGCCCATGTAAAAGGCCCCCCTGCGCTGGTGAGGTGGCCGAGTGGTCGAAGGCGCACGCTTGGAAAGCGTGTATACGGGTAACCGTATCGTGGGTTCGAATCCCACCTTCACCGCCACGCAGTCTGCGCCTCAGTTGGCGGGCTGAGTTTCCCGCCGGAAATGCCCAAGTTTCCCCCGGTTTCCGGGCAGGATCGGGTCTCCAGGCTTTGGGAAGCGTGTTTCCAGTGCCGACCGGCGGGTCATTTGCTGGGCCGGTCTCTGTTGCCGCTGCGATCGGATTGGTTTTCCCGTCTCTGACCGGGGAGGCCCCGGTTGACCCTTGGCCGTTTGGCCGCTTGCGCGTCTCTGCCTCCGGAACAAGACGAACGCCCGGGGAGCCTCCTGCCGTTGATCCCGGATGTCCGCCTTCAGGGCACCACGGAAATCGAGCCTGCTGGCGGGTTCACGAACATCTTCGCTGCAGTACCTCCATCGCGCTCGCCAAGGCGGACATATCCTCGCCAATGCGGCGAAGAGTGGCGATGGAGGCCAGTCGCGCGTCGCCTGACGCCGGTAGCGGTCTCACGGCGACGTCCTGAGTCTCCTCGGTCAGCTCTGCGATCGCCGCGACGAGGGCTTCTAAACCTGCCGCCGCGGTGTCCTTGTC
>JAUYSA010000166.1 GCA_030696545.1 Hyphomonadaceae bacterium | reverse complement strand
GAATCTGTACTGGCCTGCGTGCGACCATCTGATCTCATGTATGGCAAGCTGCTGGGCCTAGGCGCGATTGGCGTGACGATCATCACCGTGTGGGTAAGCGCGGCCGTGTTCGCGGCGCTATCTGTTCAAGGCCTGGTCGCCGATATCGTGAAGCCTTCGCTGGCGGCGTTCAACGAGCCGTGGATGGTGATCGCGATGCTGTTCTACTTCTTCGCGGGCTACCTGATCATCTCGATGCTCTATCTGGCGATCGGCGCGCTTTCGAACTCGTTGCAGGATGCGCAATCCTATCTGATGCCGGTGATTTTCCTGATCACGCTGCCGGTCGTGCTGATGATGATCCAGGTCGTTCAGGCGCCAAACGGCACGCTGCCGGTCGTGCTGTCATGGATCCCGATCTACACGCCATTTGCCATGCTCGCACGCATGACCGCCGGCGTATCGATGATGGAGGTGCTGGCGACGGGCGCGATGCTGGCAGTGTTCGTGGTTGCCGAGATGTACCTTCTGGGCCGCGTGTTCCAGGCGAGCCTGCTACGCACGGGACAGCCGCCCAAGCTGGGTGGATTCATCGCCATGATGTTCGGCAAGCAGACACAGTAGTCAGACGTACGCGCCCGCCCGCTGCAGGACGGCGCCGCCGGTTTCGAGCTTGAAGCGGGCAATGCCTGCGCCCGACTGCGTATTGACGCCGCCCAGATCGAGCACTGTGACGCCCCTGGCTTTCAGTTCCTTCATGGCCGACCAGAGGATCAGGTTGTGCGCGGCATTTTCGCGGCCGGCGTCGCTGGTCCAGCCGACATGATAGGTGGCGCGCGAGCCGTGGATCAGAAACAGCATTCCGGCGGCTGGATCGCGTCCCATGTCGGCGCGGAAGACGGCGAGGCCCGCGCCTCGATCGCCACTGGCGCCTTCGGCCTTGGCATCCTGCCAGCGCTCCGTCAGCTCAAGCGGCATGGCGCGATAACCCCGCTTCTGGCGCTGGCGCGTTTCGGCGTCGAGCAGCCAGCGGTATTGAGCGGGCTTTAGGCCGGACTTCTGGAGAACGAGGTCTGATCGCTCGGCCTTCGACAGCTTGTTGCGCCAGCTGGATTCGAACGCGCTGCGAAGCGCTGCTTCGTCCTGCGTGAGGTCGAGGAGCACTGTGGCGTCGCCCGTCATGACGCGGCTAACACCCTTCAGCCCCGATGCGTCACCCGCTGGTTCGTCAGGCGTGAAAACCAGAAGTCGCGGCCAGCCCTGCGGCAGTGATTTGCGCAAAAGGCGGTAGGCTTCACGCTTCTCGTCCGCGGTGACTTCTCCAATCCAGGCTGGCCCGTGCGTACACAGCGCAAAACGGCCGATCAGCGCAAACGACCGCGCAACGACCTGCGCGAGCGCAAGCAGCGATCCGTCTGGCCGGGCGACGGCGGCGCGCAGGATCTGGACGCCGGGGGAGGCGGCTTTCAGAGCAACGCCATACGCCCAATCCTGCTGATAGCTGCCGCTGGCGCGGGTATGCGCTGCGTCCCATTGCGAGCGGGGCAGTTCATTCCAGGAAACGATCAGGCGACTCATTTGCCAAGTGTTAGCGATTCCCGCTCCCAATTGGTGAACGACCAGAAGAGGCCACCATGGCGCGCGCCAAGTTGCAGACAGTTGCCGGACACAAGCTGCCAGAGCCCCGCATTACGCCGATGGCGATCTGGCTGGTCTTCCTGTGGGTTGGGCTACCCGTGCTGGCGATTGGCGGGTTGCTGGACGTCGTCATGCAGCTGGCATTCGGCATCTGCACCGGCCTGTGGTGCTTCGCGCCGCGTTAGTTCCGGCCGCGCACAGCGCGCCACGCTTCCAGCATGGCGCCGACAGAACGATCGACATCGGCTTCGGTCGTGGTTTCGCCTGTGACAGAAATTCGCATCACCCACCGGCCCATCCATTCTGCGCCGCCAACAAAGGTGACGCCGCCAGCCTGAATGCGGGCGATGGTTTCCCGTGTTTGTCCGTCATTGCCGAAACGAACGATCAGCTGATTGAGAACGACGTCGTTCAGGATCTCGACGCCCTGTTCGGCTCCAAGCTTTTCCGCGAACCGGCGCGCACATGCGCAGTGCCGCGTGATCATCTCCGCAATGCGCACACGACCGAAATGGCGGATCAACGCCCATGTCGCGAAGCCACGCGCACGCCGCGACAGTTCGGGTACATAGTCTGACGGGTTGCGCGCGCCATCGCCGGCGCCGGGCAGATAGCTTGCTGCGATCTGCATGGCGCGGATGTGCGCTTCGCGGTGACGGACAATGGCATAGCCGCAGTCATACGGTGTTTGCAGCCATTTATGTCCGTCAACGGCCCATGAGTCCGCAAGCTCCATCCCCACGCCCAGATAGCTGTGTGTCTTCGTGGCGCGCGCCCACAGTCCGAAAGCGCCGTCGATATGCAGCCAGCCGTTACGGGCTTTAACTTCATGCGCGATCGCCTCGAACGGATCGAAGGCGCCGGTGTTGATCTGGCCCGCCTGGGCGATCGCAATTACGGGGCCGGATGTCTGCGCAATCGCTTCTGAGAACGCGGCGGGGATCATCGCTCCGTTCCGATCCACCGCCACCTTCACGACGCGTTGTGCGCCGAGTCCCAGATATTTGAGAGCCGCAAAGACGGTGGAGTGGGCTTCATCCCCGATGATGACGTTGATCGGCGGCGCGCCGAACAAACCATCAGCTTCCACATCCCACCCGGCACGGCGAAGCACTTCGCCCCGCGCCGCCGCTAGGCCGGTGAAGTTCGCCATCGTGGCGCCGGTGACGAACCCGACCGATGACTCGCGCGGAAGATCCAGCATATCGAGAAGAGCCCTGCCCGCCTGCTCTTCAGCCGCTGCGGCAGACGGCGTAGCCAGATGGTTGCCCGCGTTCTGGCCCCAGAGCGCTGTCAGCCAGTCGGCCGCCACGCCGGTTTCATTGCTGCCACCCATGACCCAGCCGTGGAAGCGGGGGCTTGTGATGGCGGCAAGCCCCGGTTCAGCAAACGCGATCAGTTCGCGAATGACCTGTTCAGCCGGCACGCCGTCGTCCTGCACC
>JAUYSA010000154.1 GCA_030696545.1 Hyphomonadaceae bacterium | reverse complement strand
GCGACATCGCAGGAAGCCTCGCAGGTGCTGGATGCGCTGGGACCGATTGATGCCTGCCTTGCCAAGGTTGGACAGCCTGCGCTGGTGACGGCGGTTTATCCGCGCCAGGACGGCGAGCAGATTGCGCTCGGCCTGCGCGCGAAGAATGGGCAGGTCTATGAGTGCGCGACGGATGCTGCTGGCTCTGCGGTCGCGTATCTCGATCCGATCGAGCAGGGATCGCAGCCTGCATGGATGTCTCGGATGCGCTTCCTGCGGGAAGGCGCAGCCAGCGCTGCGCCGTGCCCGGATGCGGAAGACGTGCGCGCTGGCGAGAAGCTGGTTGGCCGCCTTCTGACCAAGGCCTGCAAGTTCTAGTCAGCCAGCCTAAGCCCAGGGTTTGTAGAGGTCCGCACCGCTTGCGACGGGCAGCGGTGGCTTTTTCTCCGGCGCAGCGGGCGGGGCCTGAGCGGTGGAAGCTGGGGCCGATTGCGGCGCGAGGGGGCGATAGAAGTCCCGGGAGTTGGCGGGCTCCACGGTCTGGAATGACCGGGCGCTGATACCGCTGATCAGCAGGCCGCCGGATGTGATCTTCGCAGGCGGGGCCTTTGGCTCTGGCTTCGGCTGGGGCGCGGGTTCCTGCTGTGAACGCGAGAAGCCGGCGATCGATCCAAAGCCGGACTTCGCGGTTGGAGCAGGCGCCGCTTGAGGCTTGGGTTCCGGCGGAGCAGCAGGTGCGGCGACGATCTGCGGAACCGTCAGGGGCGGCAGCTGGGGCTGCATGGTGGAATCCGCGAATGGCGGCGGCAGGTCTATGGCGCGAGGCGGCGTCAGAACCGGGGCGTGAGGCTTGATGTCTGCGATCGGAGCGGGAATCGCTGGTTCTTGCGTTACTGGCGCGATCAAGGTCGCCACCGGCTCGGGTGAAGCAGGTTCTTCGTTGGCTTGCTCGGGCCGCGCCATGGGTTGAATGGCAAGAACGCGGTCGATTGCGGTTTCCGTTTCCGGGGCGACAATCATGACGGGCGCTTCGGGCGGCGCGTGAGAGATTGGCGGATCCTCGGCGGCTTTCCTGCGCTGGGATTCCAGGTCGGCCGTCACAGCTGCGATCGCGGCAGCACTCTCGCTCGCGCGTACGGACTGAGCGGGCTTTTGCGCGGCTGCGGCGAAGGCCAGGGCGGCGGGCTCGGGCTCCGGCTCGGGTTGTTTCTTTGGCGGTGCTGAGAGCGAGGACAGGATTTTGGCGATTGCGGTTTCTGCCCCACGCGCGATGCGGCTGGCGCGGCGGGCCATGTCCGCGACGTGCGTGCCGTATGTGCCGTCGCCATCATCCCACGGCGCCGCCAGATCTTCGGCATCGGCGCTTTCCAGCTCTTGTCCGTCCGCGCGAAGCAGCCTCACGGCAGGAGGCTCGGCCTGGATTTCGACGACATAGCCCTCGGTCTCGAAGATTGAGCGCTGGTCTGCGCCTTCCTTCCATTCGATCGCGCCCGAATGCGTAAGCTCGCATAGCTTGCGGATCAGTTGCTGCGTTGAGGGGTGGAGCATTGACGACGTCCCGTGACCGACGCGCCAACCATGGAAGCCCGGCGGGAGCCGGTCAAGTTGACGCGCGCTTGCCGACCTGCCGGCTGATCAGGCGGGAGAGTGCGGCGTCATCTCGCGTCTGGCATTCCCAGATGACGCGCGGGGTCCAGCCCAGCTTCTTCAATGCGGCGAGCGATGCCTTGTCGCGCGCCATGTTGCGGGAAATCTTGGCCTGCCAATAATCCCGATTGTTCTGCGGCATCCGCGCCCCACGCGGACAGTCATGCCCGTGCCAGAAGCAGCCATGGACGAAGAGCGCGGTTCGTTTCGCGGGAAAAACAAGATCGGGTTTGCCCGGCAGGTCTGACCGATGAAGGCGAAACCGCAGCCCGAGCGCATGGGCAGCGCGGCGCACTTTCATCTCCGGCGCTGTGTCCCGAGATTTGACGGCGCGCATGACGGCGGAGCGTTGCTCGGGGTCGAAGACATCAGCCATCGCGACCCGGCGTGTTCATCTGGAGCAACTTCATTTGCATGCTCCCGTCAGGAGATTTCCGCTCTCGTTGTGCCAAGGCGCTGCCACGTGTGATGGGAAAAATGGGGTCCGCGTTGGCTAGGCGGCTGCACGCGCCGAGGCTTCGCCAGCCAGCGGCGCCAGCAGATGCTGCCCGAGCCATCGTACGACAGGAACAGACACGCCATCGCCGACGACCTTCAACGCCTTTGTCTCGCCCAGCGGCAGACGATAGCTGTCTTCCAGCCCCATCAACCGCGCAGCCTCACGGGCCAGCACAGGGCGAAGACGAGCCCGGCCATTCTCCGTTACGAGCAGCAATTGCTTCGACGACCCTCCGGCGGGCGTGCGCAGGCAACCCGCCATGCCGTCATAGCGAATCTCCGCGCGCTGCACGCGTTCGCCCTTCTCGAGGCGGATACGGCGGAAGACGGCGCCGGCATTCCATGCGGGGTCAGCAAGCGCCGTCTCGACACGCTGGCGATGCAGCGGGGCCATCTGCGCCATAAGTTTCTGCGTGGCTTCTTCCGAGCGCCAGACATGCTCGGGCGCATCGCGGTCAAGCAACGAAACCAGATCCGCATTCCGCCGGGCGGGGTAGGGTAGGCGCCACCAGACCCACGCCATGTGAGTCTTGTCGGGCAGAGCCTCGACAGCGGCGCACAAGGTTGACGGATGAAAGACCGGATCGTGCTCGTCTATCGTCAGGCCAGCCGGCAGCTTGCCCTTGTGAGCGATGATGAACAGGCGCTGGCGCGATTGCGGAGAAAACATCGCTGCATCGATCAGCATCGCGCCCACGCGATATCCAGCGTCTGCAAACTCCGTCACCAGCGCGGTGAAGTCGCGGCCATTGTGGGAGGAGAGCAGGCCGGCGACGTTTTCGATGACGATGGTTTTTGGGGCGCGCTCGCGCTGTTTCTCGATGACATTCCAGAAGCCCCAGAATGCTCCTGATCGCGGAGCGTTCAGGCCGCGACGGCCACCTGCCAGCGAAAGGTCCTGGCAGGGAAAGCTCGCCCAGGCGAGTTGCGCGGCCGGCACATTGGCTGCGTCGAGATTCCAGACATCGCCCTGCACGATCTCGTCGTCGGGATAGTTGGATCGGTAGGTGGCGCATTTCATCGGGTCGAAATCGTTGGCGAAGGCGCAATCGAAAATGCCCGCCAGCCCCTGGCGCGCCATGCCGCCGCCAGCGAAGAATTCCAGGAAGGTGGGGCGCGAACGAGCCATCCGCACATATAGGCGCGATTCGCGATTTCTTGCGCTGGAGCGCATAGGCTCGCTATAGGATGGTTTCGGGCCCCGGAGAGCCCTGACAGATGAAACAGACACCGATCCGCAGACTTCGCCGGGACCGCTCCCGACTGGTTCAGGAGCTGTCGCTGGCGCGCGGCACGGGCGACACGGCCAAGGCGGCCGACGTCGAGAAAAGCATCGCCGATCTCGACAGGCAGATTGCGTCTCACGAAGCCTCCGCCAAGGCGAGCGGCGAGGGCTGATCGCTCGGCTATCCCGAAAAGCAAAAGGCCCGCTGTTTCCAGCGGGCCTTTCTTCGTTGGATCAGTCGAGCTGTATCAGCCGTCCATCGGGCCGCGGTCGAAGCCGGCGGCCGCTGCCGAGGCAGCGATTTCCTTGGCGGCTTCTTCGTCAGCAGCCTTGTCGGCAGCTTGACCGGCGGCGATGACGTTCTCGCCCTTGGCCTGACGTTCAGCTTCGTCCGGCGAGCGGGCGACGTTGAGCGTGACCTTGAGGGCGACTTCCGGGTGCAGGCGGATCGTGACGTCGTGCATGCCGATCGTCTTGATCGGCTGGTTGATCGCCACGTGCTTGCGCTCGACCTTGTGGCCTGCGGTGTTGATCGCGTCCGCGATGTCGCGGGCCGCAACCGAACCGTACAGCTGGCCGGTTTCGCCAGCCTGACGGATCAGCACGTAAGTCGTGCCGTCGAGCGATTGGCCTTCGTTCTGAGCGGCCGCGCGGGCCTTCTCATTGCGAGCTTCGATCGCGGTGCGCTCGCGCTCGAACCGGGCCTTGTTGGCGTCGGTTGCGAGAAGCGCCTTGTGCTGCGGGAGGAGGTAGTTACGGGCGAACCCGTTCTTGACCTTCACCACGTCGCCGATGGCGCCGAGCTTATCAACGCGTTCAAGGAGGATGACTTCCATGGGATGTTCCCTCCTATTTCACGATATACGGAAGCAGCGACAGGTGGCGCGCGCGTTTGATCGCTTGCGACAGGACGCGTTGCTTCTTGGCGGAAACCGCAGTGATGCGGGCAGGAACGATCTTGCCCTTCTCCGAGATGTAGCGCTGGAGAAGTTTCACGTCCTTGTAGTCGATCGGCTGAGCATCTTTACCCGAGAACGGGCAGACCTTGCGCCGGCGCCCGAACGGGCGGCGCGACGGCAGGTTGGCGATGTTGACTTTGACTTGTGCCATGTTCGTTGCTCCTAACCGCGATCAGGGCGCGGGCCGCGGGGCGGACGGTCGCCACGGGGCGGACGATCGCCGCCAAAGCCGCCACCACCAAAGCCGCCGCCGAAATCATCACGATCGCGCTTGCGGTCGTCACGGTCCTTGCGGGCGATGACAGCCGAAGGCTCGGTCTGCAGTTCTTCAACCTTGACGGTGAGGAAGCGCAGGACGTCTTCGTTGATGCGGAGACGGCGCTCGATCTCATGGATCACGGCGCCGGGGGCGTCGATGTTCAGGAGCGAGTAGTGCGCCTTGCGGGATTTCTTGATCGGGTAGGACAGGTTGCGCAGACCCCAGTACTCGGCTTTGCCAACCGTGCCCTGGCCGTCCGTGACGATCTTGGTGATGTCTTCCACCAGAGCGTCGACCTGTTGTGGGGAGATATCGGGTCGCGTAA
>JAUYSA010000136.1 GCA_030696545.1 Hyphomonadaceae bacterium | reverse complement strand
GGTTGCGGCGATTTCGTGGTCGGCAGGCCGGGTTTTCACCTGCGGCATTTCGCGTTCCGGTTGATCCGGCTCACTTTGCGACAGTGCTGCAAACACCGGCACGGCTTCAACCGGGGCAGCTTGGCGAGGCGCTTCCGCGCGAACTGGCTCGCTTTGTTCCGGAGCAGCTTTGGTTACAGGCTCATCTTTCTGCGGCGCCGCAGCGACGATCAGGAACGGCGCAGATGCGATGGCGTCCAGCATTTCGCCGCCATCGGCAGCAATGTCTGGCGTCCGGTTCCGCTCGCCGCGATCACGATCGCGATCCCGGCCGCCGCGACGCCGGCGGCGTCCACCACGGCCACGCTCTTCATCGCGCCCGTTGTCATCGCGCGCAGCGATGGGGGCCGTCTCTTCTGATGGTTCGACGATCTCCATTCCTGGAGTTCCCTGGTCGCGTCCGCCACGACGACGGCGTCCGCCACGGCGGCCACGGCGACCGCGTTCGCCACGACCTTCGTCTTCATCGTCCTCGGCGCTGACTTCTTCTTCGCTCTCGTCTTCATCGTCATGATCGTGGCCGGCATGATCATCGGACTCTTCGTCTGTGTCCTCGATGATCTCCTCGTCTTCTTCCTCGATCTCATCAGCCGCCGGCGGGGGCAGGGGCTTGAGCTTGCGAAGATCGATCGGCTGCATGGGCTTGTAAGGAACAGGCTCGCCACCAGCGCGGCCTTCTATCTTGAATTCGCCAGTCTTCAGGTCCTCGTCCGCTTCAATGCGAACCGCGACGTGGCAATCCGCTTCGATGTTGGCGATCGACGAGCGCTTTTCGTTGAGCAGGTAAAGCGCCACTTCCGGCGCCGCGTCGACATGCACGCTCTCGACACGATCGTCAGCGGCGCGAGCTTCCACCATGCGCAGAACCTGGATCGCGGCGCTCTCGATCGAACGCATGCGGCCAGTGCCGCCGCAATGATCGCAAGGCTCTGAAGAAAGCTCGAGCACGCCAGCGCGGCGACGCTGCCGCGAAATCTCGAAGAGGCCGAACTGCGAGATGCGGCCGGTCTGCACACGCGCCCGGTCAATCTTCAGCGAGTCCTTCATCTTCTTTTCGACGGCGCGGTTGTTCTTGTTGTCCTCCATGTCGATGAAATCGATCACGATGAGGCCCGCAAGGTCGCGCAAGCGCATCTGGCGGCAGGCTTCCGCCGCCGCTTCCATATTGGTTTTCAAGGCTGTGGCTTCGACGTTGCGCTCGCGCGTCGCCTTGCCGGAGTTCACGTCGATCGCAACCAGCGCTTCGGTCTGGTTGATCACGATATAGCCGCCGGACGGCAGCTGAACGGTCGGCGAATAGATGCCTTCGAGCTGGTCTTCCACGCCGGTCATCACGAACAGCGGGCCATTGTCCTCGTGTTGCACCACCTTACGGGTGTGTGAGGGCATCAGCATTTTCACAAAGGTGCGGGCCTCTTGATAGGCCTCGTCGCCCTCGACGATGATACGCTCGACGTCCTTGTCGTAGAGATCGCGCACGGCGCGCAGAACCAGATGTCCTTCCTCGTGGATGAGAGCCGGCGCCATGGATTCCATGGTCTTGCCGACGATCTGCTGCCAGAGTTTGGTCAGATATTCGAAGTCGCGGCGGACTTCGGTTTTGGTGCGTTTCGCGCCCGCGGTGCGAACGATCAGGCCCGCGCCACGAGGAACCTGGAACTCAGATGTGATCGACTTGAGACGCTTCCGGTCCGCAGCGTTCGTGATCTTGCGGGAGATGCCGCCGCCGCGCGACGTATTGGGCATCAGCACGCAATACCGGCCAGCGAGCGAGAGGTAGGTAGTGAGAGCAGCGCCCTTGTTGCCGCGCTCTTCCTTCACGACCTGCACAAGCATCACCTGCCGGCGACGGATAACTTCCTGGATTTTGTACTTGCGCTGGAAGAGGGCGTTGCGGCGGTTCTGCTTGCGCTCGGCTTCTTCCTCGGCCTCTTCTTCATCTTCATCGTCGCCATCGGCGGAGGTCTCGGCGTCTTCCTCGTCAGCCTCTGCGAGCAGGGCTTCGCGATCCTCTTTCGGGATTTGGTAGTAGTCCGGGTGGATCTCGGAGAATGCCAGGAAGCCGTGGCGGTTGCCGCCGTAATCGACGAACGCCGCCTGCAGCGACGGTTCAACGCGCGTTACCTTGGCGAGATAGATATTGCCGCGGAGCTGTCTCTTGTTCCGGGCTTCGAAGTCAAAGTCTTCGATCTGACCGTTCGAAACGACGGCCACCCGAGTCTCCTCCTGGTGGGTAGCGTCGATCAGCATGAGCTTGCTCATGTAGGGGGACCTCTTCGTAAATGCAGGCGGCGCGCGAAAGCGCGGCTCCAGCCTGCGAAATGATGGAATATTCAGGTGACGAGGGGGCTCGGCGTCCGGTCAGGCTGACTGAATCTCGCGAAGTCGCGTTCATAATTGCCCTGGCCATGGAGGCAGCGTTGCCGCGGACCTCCGAATACGCACGAAACCGGCTAACGCCCTCAACGACATAGATATTTCGGAAATTCCGTCGCCAGGGCGCGAAAGGCAGGCCACGAGGGCCGTCCTTGGGACTCAGCTATGCACCTATTGCGCCCTCAGGGGAAGGGAGAAGGGCCTCAATCTCCACTTATCCACAGACCGCAAAGCCCAGAAGTTAACGTAACACGTTGTTTTTTAACCCCCTACACATGGCCGCTGCTGAGCCACCACACCTAAACGCTTCACCTTGCCCTGGTCGTTGTCGACGTCAAAATAGACGTTTCCGTAGTCATACACCGTTGTCTCGCCGCGGCTTTCTACGCAGCGCGGCTTGCCGAAACTGGCGCGGGCGAAGATCTGCTCCACACCCGGTCTGACACCGCTGCTGGTGTGAAAACGGGCGTCCTCGGCGATGATCCAGTAAACCTCGTCATTGGCGCCGACCGTGAGCCCATCAGCGAAGGTGTAGGTGGTAGCGTCCGTACCGCTGATCGGCGCGGTTGTTATGGGGTTTCCCTTGACGGCAAGCAGGGTCGCCAGCGGCATACCGATCTGCACCTCGCCAATGCGTGCGCCAGGAACGACGAGGTCGTCATCGAGGGTCAGAGGACCAGTGACGCAGGCGGCGAGGGCGAGTGGCAGTAGGGAGAGAAAAGCGGTCTTGAGCTGCGCAGCAGTCATGGCGGGTACCCTCGGTCACGCGCCCCACCAGCGGTGTGAATGTCAGATCAGCCGAAAAATCAGGGGAAGTCGAGCGATCCCTGCAATTCCAACGAACAGTTAACGACGCTTGGGTAAGGGTCAGGCAGGGCAGAAGCCCTCGAATGCCTCCTGAAGGACGCAAGCAAACGTGCGCGTGTGGTTTCTGACATTGTTGTCGGCGCTTGGCTTGTGCGCCCTGGCTAGCTCTGGCGCGGTCGCTGATCCGCCGATGGGCCGGGTTTTGTCAGTGAAAATTGGAGGGGAGGGCGGGGCAACGCGGGTCGTCGTCGAGTCCGACATTGCCCTGAAATACCATGTGTTTGTTCTGGCGGCCGGGACGCATCGCGTTGTCATCGATCTGCCGCGCGTTCGTTGGTCGATCAACGGCCTGACCTCTGAATCGGGATCGGGCAAGGGCGGCGGGCTCGTTGCCGGATATCGCTACGCCCAGAACACAGCGACGACGTC
>JAUYSA010000034.1 GCA_030696545.1 Hyphomonadaceae bacterium | reverse complement strand
CTACGCGCGGGAGACGGACTCCAAGCCCTTCTTCAAGGTTGGCGTGTTGAAGGAAACGGACGCCGCTGCGTGGCGAGATCGCCTGCAGGCAGCCTTCGGCGGGAAGAAAGAACGAGAGTTCGACGCCCGTGTCGCGGGCCTCTAGCAGCTCAGCGCGGTGGCGTAAGGAACGTCGCTCTCCGCCGCGATACGCCAGCCAGCGTCGGTCTTCACCAGATCGAACACCTTTGCTTCATCGCCATTCATAAGACCGCCATAGGCGAAGACACGCCCATATTTCAGCAGAGCCTTGCCATGCGTGGCGTCACTCGCACAGAACGCGGCGGCATAGACGTCAAGCTGGCCAAAACTGTCTTCGCGCAATTGCGTAAACGTCTTCGTCAGCGCCGCTTCATCGGCATTGACATAAACGTCCTTGGCCAGCCCCGGCACATCCCCCTTGTTGAAGCCGGCAATCCACTGATCGATCAACGGCCGCCCCTCAACCTCGATCTGCGTCGCCCCCTGCTGGGCCAGCGCAGGAGCGGTGATCAGGACGGCAAGAACGAAAGCAGCAATGCGTTTCATGGGTGTCTCCATCTGCCGACCTGTGAAGCCGAGCCTTGCCGCAACTTCAAGCCGTGGCGCACACATCCAACATCAACGTGATGCCGGGCCCTCCATCCTAATCGAGCGCCGGCTTGCGCAGGAGCATCAGCGCAACAAGGCTCAAACCGGCGGCGAAGCTAAGATAGATGCCCACGAAAGAGAGCCCGCCCTGCTCCGCCAGCATCTGCGCCGCGACCGGCGTGAAACCGCCGCCGATCACGCCGCCAACGTTGAACGCAACGCTCGCGCCCGTATAGCGCACCCGCGCTGGAAACAGCCCCGGTAGCCATGCGCCCAGCGGCCCATACACAAAGCCCATCAGCAGCAGCAGGATCGACAGGAACGCGCCGACCATCAGCAGGTCGCCCGACCCGATCATTGGCGCCAGCAGGAATCCTGCCCCGATCGCCAGTACGCACCCGATGGTCAGCACCAGCCGCGGGCTCTTTGCGTCCGACCAGTAGCCCGCCCACACAATGCCGCCTGCCATGAACAGGATCGCCACCAGCTGCACCTGCAGGAACAGCTCGCGCGGATAGCCCAGCGTCGTCGTGCCATAGCCAAGCGCGAACGCGGTCGCGATGTAGTAAATGCAGAAGCACGCCACGACGCCGAACGTGCCGCCGATTGTCTCTTTCCAATGGTCGCGGAACAGCTCGCCCAGCGGCACGCTCGGCGGCTTTTCTTTCTCCATCACCTGCTTGAACGCCGGCGTCTCCGTCAGTTTCAACCGCACCCACAGGCCGACGGCCACCAGCAAGGCGCTGGCGAGAAACGGAATCCGCCAACCCCAGTCGAGAAAATCCTGCGGGCTCAGCATCAGCCCAAGCAGCAGGAACAGCCCGTTTGCCGCGATGAACCCCACCGGCGCGCCGAGCTGCGGGAACATGCCGAACCGCGCCTTCCACCCCGGCGGCGCATTCTCGACCGCCAGCAACGCCGCGCCGCCCCACTCACCGCCAAGCCCCAGCCCCTGACCAAAGCGCAAGACGCACAGCAGCAGCGGGGCAATCCAGCCAGCCATCGCGTAAGTGGGCAAAAAGGCGATCGCCATGGTCGATCCGCCCATCAGCATCAGCGACCACACCAGCGTCGACTTGCGGCCGATCCTGTCGCCGAAATGCCCGAACACCACCGCGCCAACGGGCCGCGCAATGAAGGCAATCGCAAACGTCGCGTAGGACGACATCAGCTGCGCCGATGCCGACTCCGACGGGAAGAACAGCGCAGGAAACACCAGCGCCGCCGCAGTCGCGTAAATATAGAAATCGTAGAATTCCACCGCCGTGCCCACGAGGCTGGCTGTCAGCACGCGAGCGGCCGGCGCCCGTTCGGTCGTCGTGGTCGTCATGCGTCTTCCCCGGTGATCTCTGCGGCGGACACGACTTAGCGGCTGAAGGGCCAGCAAGCTAGGGAGGTTTCTTCGCGTTCCGGGGATGGCGCACGCCCCCGGGCGATGCTGTACTGCTTCGGGGTTCTGAAGTGTCTGCCCAGGGGAAAAAATTGGTCGGGCCAGACAGCCGCTATCGCGCCTTCATCAGCTATTCCCAGCAGGACAAGGACTGGGGCCGGCGCATCCATACCTGGCTGGAGACGTACCGGATTCCCGAAGGCGTTGGCCCGGCTGGGCAGTCAGCAGATCGCCGCCTGGGCCGCTTCTTCCGCGACGATGAAGACATGGCGGCGGCCTCCGACATTGCCGAGATCGTCCGCCGCGCGATCGAGAGCGCCGAAAGCCTGATCGTCATCTGCTCGCCACGCTCGGCGCAGTCAAAATGGGTGAACGCCGAAATCCAGCACTATCGGCGCACAGGCCGGGCGCGGAAAGTGTTCGCCGTCATCGTCGACGGCATACCCAATTCCGGCGACCCGGCAACCGAATGCTTCCCGCCCGCCCTGCGCGCCGCTGGCGATCCCGACGATCCGGACGCGTTGCCGATCGAACCTCTCGGCCTCGACGTTCGCAAGGATGGACAGGCGCGCGCCTGCGCCCGTCTCGCCGCCGGCCTGATCGGCGTTGACTTCGACGAACTCTGGCAACGTGATCGCCGCCGCGCCGAAGCGCGTATGCGCCTGTTGGTCATCGGCCTTGCCGCCATCAGCACCGTGTTCGCGGCCCTGACCGCGACAGCGATCTGGTTCGGCGCACAGGCAGACCGTAACGCGACAGAAGCCGAGGCCGCCCGCCGCCTGCTGCAGCGCGAATATCTCGGTATGCTCGGCGAGACAGCCATCGACGAAATTCTCGCCTGGGACGCCGTGCCCGGGGAGATCGTGGCGGATAATCCGCCCGACTGGATCTCGCTCATGCGCGTGGACGATATGCAGTTTGCCGTCGCGCGCGATTACGGCGCCGGGCGCATTCTCGCTGTCGCCCATGACGGGGTGCTGAATGGGCTGCAGTCGGATCGCAATCTCGGTTTTCTCCGCCGTTCCGTCCAATGGCTGGCGGGCCCGCGCGAGGGCCAGTCGATCATGATAGCAAGCGGCCATTGCGAATGGCTGCCGACCCTGAGACCGGACTGGGCGATGCCCGACCTGCTTGCCGAGTGGGGCTATTCCGCCAGCGATCTTCCTGGCGCGATCGACGATGCGAAGCTAGGCGACGCCAACGTGCTAATCATTGGAAACGCCTGGGGCGATTTCACGCCGGACGAGCTTGCCGCAATCGAACGCTTCGTGTCTCGCGGCGGCGGTCTGCTGGCGGCTGGCCTAGGCTGGTCGTGGCAAGATGCCAGCACGCTGCCGGACTTCGCCTGCTACGGCCAGGCAAGCGGGCAGAACATAGACGACATGTCGACCTACCCGATGAACCGGCTCGTCGCGCCTTACGGAATGCAGTGGACGGATCGCTTCCCGAAGCCTTGAAGCGCCGCAGACTCAGCCCTCGGCCGAGGCTTCCTTCTCGGCCAGGCGCGCCTTCAGGCGATCGCTGGCTTTCTCTTTCACACTCTCCGAGCGCAGCTGCCCACAGGCCGCGAGAATATCCCGGCCACGCGGGGTTCGGATCGGCGAGGCATAGCCGGCGCGGTTCAGCACTTCGGCGAATGCCTCGATCGTCTCCCAGTCCGAGCACTCGTATTTCGTACCCGGCCACGGGTTGAACGGTATCAGGTTGATCTTGGCGGGCACGTGCTTCATCAGCCGCACCAGATCGCGCGCTTCCGCCAGGCTGTCGTTGATGCCTTTCAGCATCACGTATTCGAACGTCACGCGCTTCGAGTTCGACAGGTCGGGATACTGGCGGATCGCGTCGAACAGCTCTTTCAGGTTGTACTTCTTGTTGATCGGCACGAGTTCGTTGCGCAGATCATCATTCGTCGCGTGCAGCGAGATCGCCAGCATTGCGCCCGTACGTGCCCCTAGCTCCGGGATTTTCGGCGCGACGCCAGCGGTTGAAACCGTGATGCGGCGCTTGGAGATCGAAATCCCCTCGCCGTCGGTGATTGTCTCGATTGCTTCCACGACGTTGTCGAGATTGTAGAGCGGCTCGCCCATGCCCATGAAGACGATGTTGGTGAGCAGCCGGTCCTCGGTCGATGTCGGCCATTCGCCCAGCGTGTCGCGCGCGACCATCACCTGGTTGACGATCTCGGCGGCTGACAGGTTTCGCACCAGCTTCTGCGTGCCGGTGTGGCAGAACGTACAGGTCAGCGTACAGCCCACCTGGCTCGACACGCAGAGTGCGCCTGCCTTGCCGACGTCGGGAATATAGACGCACTCGGCCTCG
>JAUYSA010000029.1 GCA_030696545.1 Hyphomonadaceae bacterium | reverse complement strand
GATGCAGCCGTTCGCCATTCTCAAGATGGACCGTCCGCGCGGCAACATCGTCGTCTCGCGTCGTGCGGTTCTCGAAGAGAGCCGTGCGGAACAGCGCGCAGAGATCGTCGGCAACATGGCCGAGGGCGAGCGTCGCAAGGGCGTCGTCAAGAACATCACCGATTACGGCGCATTCGTGGACCTCGGCGGCATCGATGGCCTGCTGCACGTCACCGACATGAGCTGGAAGCGCGTCTCGCACCCGTCTCAGGTTGTGGAAGTCGGCCAGGAAGTCGAAGTCCAGATCATCAAGATCAACCCGGAAACACAGCGTATTTCGCTCGGCATGAAGCAGCTGGCCACGGATCCGTGGGATGGCGTGTCGGCCAAGTACCCGGTCGGCGCCAAGCTGACGGGCCGCGTGACCAACATCACTGACTACGGCGCGTTCGTTGAACTGGAAGATGGCGTCGAAGGCCTGATCCACGTCTCGGAAATGAGCTGGACCAAGAAGAACGTTCACCCCGGCAAGATCATCTCGTCTTCGCAGGAAGTCGATGTGATGGTTCTGGATGTCGACGCCGAGAAGCGCCGCATCTCGCTGGGCCTCAAGCAGGTCATGAACAATCCGTGGGAAGCCTTCCAGGCTGAACACCCGATTGGCACGAACATCGAAGGCGAAGTTCGCGGCATCACCGAGTTCGGCCTGTTTGTCGGACTCGGCCCTGATCTGGACGGCATGGTCCACATCAACGACATCGACTGGAACGTTCCGGGCGAAGAAGCGATCAAGAAGTACACCAAGGGTGACGCCGTCTCGGCGCGCGTTCTCGATATCGACATCGAGAAAGAGCGTATCTCGCTTGGCATCAAGCAACTCTCGACGGACCCGACCGAGTCGATCGATCTTCGCAAGAACTCGATCGTCACTACGACGGTTGTTGAAGTCACCACCGGCGGCATCGAAGTCTCGATCGCTGACGGCGCGATGAAGTCATTCATCCGCAAGGCCGATCTCTCGCGTGATCGTGCTGAGCAGCGTCCGGAGCGTTATGCTGTAGGCGAAAAGGTCGATGCTCTCGTCACCGCGTTCGACAAGGCGGGCCGCAAGGTTTCGCTCTCGATCAAGGCGATGGAAATCCGCGACGAGAAGGAAGCCGTTGAACAGTACGGCTCGGCCGACTCGGGCGCGTCGCTGGGCGACATCCTCGGCGCCGCCCTCGCGAAGGGCAAGAAGGACGAGTAGCCGTCCCTCTGCTGTAGAAGTTGTGAAACGCCCTTCCGGTTTTCCGGGAGGGCGTTTTGCTTTGTGAGGCAGGCCGCTCGTCAGGGGGAATCCCCGACTTCTGCGCTCCGATGTTTCGATCCGGTACAGGAACGATCCGTCTCGCGACAGGAAGTTTGCGAAAAACTCTTGTCTTTGGTTCGGGTTAGCGCGAATTTCCTCCCATGCTGCGTTCAGAACTCATCGCCCGACTGGCCGAAGAGAACCCCACGCTCAAAGCGCGTGAGGTCGAGAGGATCGTCGACGTCATCTTCGACGAGATTGCCGCCGCGCTGGAGCGGGGCGATCGCGTTGAGCTGCGCGGTTTCGGCGCGTTCTCCGTGCGCAAGCGCGACGCTCGCACGGGCCGCAATCCGCGCACTGGCAACGCCGTGTCCGTGGACGCCAAGCATGTGCCGTTCTTCAAGGCCGGCAAGGAGCTGCGCTCGCGGCTCAATAACGGCCACGATCCAGAAGATCGGGACTAAGTCCTTATATCGAAACGGGAATAGCGAGCCTGCCTGATTCAGGCTGGACGCATTTGTCCCATGTGAGACAATAGTAACAGGCGCGTGAGGGCGTCGGCTTCAGAGGGGATACCGGGTGTTCAAGGAATTTCGCGAATTCGCGATGCGGGGCAACGTGGTCGACCTCGCAGTCGGCGTGATCATCGGCGCCGCTTTCGGCGCGATCGTCACGTCGCTGGTGGCGGACATCATCATGCCGGTCATCGGCCTGATCACGGGCGGGATGGATTTCTCCAAGCTGGCCTATGAGCTGAAGGCGGCGAGCATCGGGCCGGATGGCAAGGAAATCGCCGCCGTCACGATCAACTACGGCAAGTTCATCAACTTCTGCATCACGTTCATGATCGTCGCTTTCGCCATGTTCATGGTCGTCAAAGGCATGAACTCGATGAAGCGCAAGGCGGAAGCCGCGCCGGTTCCGCCGCCGGAAACGCCGGCCCAGGAGAAACTCCTCGCCGAGATCCGGGACTTGCTTGCCAAGGGCCGCTGAGGTATCCGGGCGACCTGAGTAGAGTTCAGTAGCGTAAGGAAGGGGCGGCCTGAGCGCCGCCCTTTCTGTTTTTCCAGGGCCGGAAAAACGCTTTAATGCCAAGGCCCATTACCGCCGGATGGCGAAGATGATCAGCGTAAAAATCTGCGGTCTCACCAGCGAATCAGACGTCGAGATGGCCATCCAGGCAGGCGCCGACATGGTCGGCTTTGTGCTGGTCGAGGCGAGCCCTCGCCATGTGCCGTTTGAGAAGGCCCAGGCGCTGATCCGCCGGGCGGCGGAGCTGGGAGCCGAGCCGTGGGTGGTGACGACGCTGGCAGTGCCATGGCTCGATCAACTGATCGAGGAGACGCCGGAGATCGGCGCCGTGCAACTGCACGGCAAGGAAAGCCCAGGACAGGTGGCTTCATTCGTGAAGCGGCATCCGCTCGTGCCTGTCGTCAAGGCGATGGGGATCGAGCGTCCGCGCGACCTTGACGAGGCCGCGCAGTTCGAGGCGGCGGATGCTTTCCTGTTCGACGCCAAGCCGCCCAGGGGCGCAGACCGCGAAGGCGGCCACGGACGCAGCTTCGACTGGACGATACTCAATGGCTTTCGCGTCAACGACCACGAGGACTGGACGCTGTCGGGCGGGCTTACGCCGGAGAATGTCGCGGAGGCGATCCGGAAATCGGGAGCAGGAGCCGTGGATGTGTCGTCCGGCGTGGAGTCAAGCCCCGGCGTGAAGGACAAGGCGAAGGTCGAAGCTTTCATCAAGGCGGCGAAGGCGGCCGGTTAGCACGACGTCGGACCGCGCCGCTGCCCCGCATGGAAAAGGACGCCGTCGCCGGCGCCCTCTCCACACAGATCAGAAGCTTGTCAGACAACAGGCGTGGTTGGGGGCACGACAGCGCTGCGTATAGGGCGGCGCAGGGCAAAGAACTTCACGTTCGTCCTGCGGTCACGATGCTGTCCGCCGACACCGGCTGCGAAGAAAGCAGCAGCTGCGCCGACCAGCAAGGAGGCCGCCGTTATGAACGCTGACAGGACAGTCACTTTCCGCGCCACTTCAGCGCGACGCTCGGTGAAGGTTTCGTCCGCAGCTTCCGGATTATCGACCCGCTCGCGCGAGGCGGCCTGATCGATCTCTGCACCGGCAGCGGTCGCGACGCTCCCGACAAGTCCGCCACGGTCAGCGGTCTGGGCGGCTGTGGTGGCGCCGCCGATGATGAGAGCGGAGATGAGGCCCGCAGCGAGTACGCCGGCGCCCCACATGATAATGCCATGCAGTCCGTCGCGGACATCTACTTCATGCTCGCTCAACTCAGGCTGGCGGGCGCGGAGACGGGCGCAGATGTATCCGCCGATCCAGAATGCGGCCACCTGCGTGAGCAGCAACCAAAGGCCGGCTCCGAAAGCGAACATGCCGGGCGACAGGCCTTCGCCCTCATACGGCGAGTTCACAGCGAGGCCGAGGCCAAGCCCGAAGGTCGAGAGAATGACGCCGACCGCCGTAGCCACGACTGCGCCTGCGAGGATCGCGGGCCAGTCGACGCGCGTATCCCTGTTGATGATGTCGGGCATGATTTCAGCCGAGACCAACGAATGAAAGGATCGCCATCACGATGACGACAAGGCCTACGAGATAAATGATATTTCCCACGGTCACGCTCCTCCAGGGAGTGTCCGCACCAAACGAACGCTCGGCGCCTTAATGTGCCTGATGGAGGTTTGTTCCGGATGGAGAGTAGGGAAATAGCGCTGCCGTAGCGGTGCGCGGGCCAAGCACATCGGGCGATTGCAGCGCAGGCGGCGTCATTCCTCGCCCGTGCGGCCGCCCATTCCCGGGCCCATGCCTCCGCCTCCCATGCCGCTACCTCCCATTCCACTTCCGCCGCCACCGCGGTTGCCTCCTTCCTTGCCGCCGCGACCGCCGCCGCCTTGCTGGCGGGTCGGTCCTTGCGAGGGGATCTGCACCTCTGGCGGGATGGGGGCGAGGTCGAGCGCCTGGCGGATGAAGTTGCGAAGCGACACGACGAGTTCAGCCGTCTGGATCGGGCGGCCGGCGGCCATGTCAGCAGCGGCCCGGCCGGCGAGGCGCACATGCTCTTCCGTGCCGAGCAGAATGATGTCGGAGAGGGCGGCCTCCACGGCATCGCGGATGCGGCGGGGGCGTTCGGATGGCTCTTGTGCGACATCCCCCTGTTGCTTCGCGCGCTGCTGCAGATCGCGGAGGTGGGTGGGGTCGACGGTGAGTTCCCCAGTGAAGGAGCCGCCGAGCGTCTTGTAAGCGGCGATCAGTGTGCGCAGACGCTCGTTGATCTGGCGGTTTTGGCGCTGCTGGCGTTGCTGGATGGTGAGCATCATGAGCACACGGATGCCGACGCCGATCAGGGTGAAGACCGCAATGCCGAGGAGGGTAAGCAGGACACCTTGCCACGAGCTGAAATCGAAATAGCGCATATTGGAGTCCTGAGGCTGATCGCGATAACCCTAGCGGCTGAAGGAAATCGCAGCGATGCTTAACTACCGTCACATGCGATCTACCTACTCATGTAATGCTCAGTTTGATTCGCTACGTCACATAAAGGAAGCGCCATGACGCCCAACCCCGAACCCATGCTGCCCCTGGACCTGACCGTGCTGTTTGCCGGGATCCACACCATTCCCCTTCTCGCGACGCCGGAAGAAGGCGAAGAAGAGGAAGAAGGCGACGACGAAGACGCGGACGACGATGAGGACGAAGACGAAGACGAAGATGAAGACGAGGATGGCGACGACGAAGAAGAGTAGCTCTGCCGTCTGACGTAACTTGACTGACATGCGTGGAACCGGCGGCTGGAAGGCCGCCGGAATCTTGCTGACTTGTTGGCGAGCCTAGCGCGGCGTAAAGGACGCTCGCAGCTGAGGAAGTGGTTATGACGGCTCTCCCGAATACGTGGTCGCAATGGCCCGACGCAAACGGCCGTTTTGGCGAGTTTGGCGGACGTTATGTGGCCGAGACGCTTATGCCGCTCGTGCTTGATCTGGAGCAGGAATACCGGAAGGCGAAAGCCGATCCGAAATTCCAGGAAGAGTTCGACTGGCTGCTGGAGCATTATGTCGGCCGGCCTAGCCCGCTGTATTTCGCCGAGCGGCTAACCAAGCATTTCGGCGGTGCGAAAATCTATCTCAAGCGCGACGAGCTGAACCACACTGGCGCGCACAAGATCAACAACTGCATCGGGCAGGTTCTCCTCGCGCGGCGCATGGGCAAGACGCGCATCATCGCGGAGACCGGCGCAGGGCAGCACGGCGTTGCAACGGCCACGATCTGCGCGCGCTTCGGCCTGCCGTGCGTGGTGTTCATGGGCGAGACGGATGTCGAGCGCCAGAAGCCGAACGTGTTCCGCATGCGCCTGCTCGGCGCGGAGATCGTGCCGGTGTCATCGGGCACGGGCACGCTGAAGGATGCGATGAACGAGGCGCTGCGTGACTGGGTGACGAACGTATCGAACACGTTCTACGTCATCGGCACGGCGGCGGGGCCGCATCCCTATCCGGAGCTGGTGCGCGATTTCCAGTCGATCATCGGCAAGGAAGCGCGGGCGCAGATCCTGAAGCAGGAAGGCCGCTTGCCGGACGCGCTCGTGGCGGCGATCGGCGGCGGTTCGAATGCGATCGGGCTGTTCCATCCCTTCATCGAGGATGAGGGCGTGAAGATGATCGGCGTGGAAGCGGGCGGGCACGGCGTTGATACGCCGATGCACGCGGCCTCGCTGACAGGCGGGCAGCCCGGAATTCTGCATGGCAACCGCACCTATCTGCTGCAAGACGACAACGGGCAGATCATCGACGCGCACTCGATCTCGGCTGGTCTCGACTATCCGGGTATCGGGCCGGAGCATGCTTTCCTGCACGAGACAGGTCGCGCGGAGTACCGCACCTGCACCGACAAGGAGGCGCTGGAGGCTTTCCAGCTCTGCACGAAGCTTGAAGGCATCATCCCGGCTCTAGAGCCCGCCCATGCGCTGGCGCGCACGGGCGACGTGGCCAAGGAGCTCGGCAAGGACGGGCTGATCATCATGAACATGTGTGGGCGCGGTGATAAGGATATTTTCGCCGTGGCCGGGCATCTGGGGATGCAGATCTAGAACTGTAGGAGGGGCGGACGTGAGAGCTTTTGTTGTTGTGATGACTGCTGCCGTGTTGGCGGCGGGGTGCGGCGGGCCGGCGAAAGAGCCTTCTGTCGCGGCTGAAGAGCAGATGTCCGCCGAGGACAAGGCCGCGCTGGAGGCGCTGGAGAAGATGTCGCGCGAGATGGATGCGGCGATCACCGAGACCAAGGCCTTGAACGAGCAAATGGAGAAGGTGCTCGGCGAGGCGGAAGCCACGCGCACTGACGCACAGCAGACCGTCGACGATGCCAACCGCGTATTGAATGGCGAGGAGCCGGTGCGTCCGGCGGATCACTAGGGCGCTGCCGGGGCCAAGCCGGTGTCTTTGCACTAGGGACTTCGGTCAGATAAGCTTGCTCCACTGACTGTCCCCGAGGAAACGCCATGACCACACACGCCGGAAGCTGTCATTGCGGGAAGGTCGCGTTTGACGTGGAGGGCGAGTTCTCGTCCGCGATGGTATGCAATTGTTCGTACTGCCGACGGGCGGGGCATATGCTGGCGTTCACGACGCCAGACAGGTTTCGCATGAAGACGCCGCAGAAGGATGTGTCGACCTATCTGTTCAACAAGCAGGCGATCAACCACTATTTCTGCGCCAATTGCGGGATCGCGACCCATGGCGGCGGTGTGGCGCCGGATGGGAAGCAGATGGTTGCGGTGAACCTGCGCTGCGTGCCGGACATTGATCTCGACGCGCTGAAGATCGACAAGGTCGACGGGGCGAAGTTCTAGGTTCGGCGGGCGGAGAATGGCTATCGGCGATGGAGTTGCGGCGGTTCCGGCCGTCGAGGCGATCGCGATGGCGCAGGCCGTGGCGGTGCGCGGCGTATCCGACCTCTATGCGTTTCACGACGCCTGCGTGCTGGGGACACGGCTGAACCTGTTGGTGCGGGCTGTGGGGCAGGCAGAGGCGTATGCCGGCGCGTGCGCCGCGCGGCGCGAGATCGACAGGCTGGATCGCGTGTTCAACTGGCGCGATGCCGACAGCGAACTTTCACTGCTCAATCGGTCAGAGCGAAGCGTTGTGTCCGGCGAGATGTTTGCGGTCGTGGCTGCGGGTGAGCGCTGGCGCGAGGTCAGCGGCGGCGCCTACAGCGGGCGGCTGGGGCGGCTGCTGGATGTCTGGCGCGCGGCGGGTGGTGTTGCACCGGACGCTGATGCGATGGCGCGAATGGCGCGGGAGATTACGGATGCGGAGGTGTTGCTCGATCCGCAGACGCTGACGATTACGCGGCCGGATGTGGTGCGGTTCGATCTCGATGGGCTGGCGAAGGGGCATATCGTCGACCGCGCGCTTGAGGCCGCCATGGCGACGGCAGGCGTAAGCGGGGCGATGGTGGATATTGGCGGTGATATTCGTTGCGCGGGGGCTGGGCCTTGCGACGGCAAATGGCAGGTGGGCTTGCCGCAGCCGCTGATGCCGTTCGAAAATGCGCCGGCGTGCGGGATGTTTGCGCTGGGCGAGGGGGCGGTTGCGACGTCGGGGTGCGGACCGCGCGATGCGCGAGCGGGCGGCGGGTGGATCAGCTCCACGATTGATCCGCGAACAGGATGGCCGATGGCGCAGAGATGTTCGGCGACTGCGATTGCGCCAACTGCGATGGATGCGGATGCACTGGCGACAATTGCGCTGGTGAGCAGACAGGCGGAAGCACGGGACCTGCTCCGGCGTGTGCCAGGCATGGCGGCGCGCGTGACGCGGCCGGAGGGCGTCGACTGGTTGCGTGGCAACGAGCAGACGGCGTTCCAGTGGATCGATTTCGAGCAGACGCCCGGCGCCGGCGCGGCGGTTGATGACTACAAGTCAGGCTGGCCGGATGGCTGGATTGCCAGCGTGACTTTTTCTGCGCCGCCGAAGGACATGCGCCGCGCGATTGCGCTCCGCTCGCCCTATGTGGCGATCTGGGTGAGCGATGCCGAGCGCCGCACTGTTCGCACGCTGCTGCTGATCGGGACGATCAAGGAGTGGCAGGAGTACAACCATGTCTGGTGGCGACTGAATCGCGGCAGCACCGAGAAGCTGCTCAATGGCCGGTCGATGTCGACGCGCGGGTCAGGCACTTACAAGGTTTTCTGGGACGGGGTTGACGATGCGGGTCGTCCGGTGAAGCCGGGAAAATACACCCTGCATGTCGAGACAAGCCGCGAACGGGGCGAGCATACGCACCGTACGCTTGACGTCGATTTCTCGACGATGCGGGTGTTCGACGCCGAGATGCCGGTCGATGCGGAAGCAGGCGGGCTTCATGTGTCGATGACAAAGTTCTGAGATGGCTCAGGTGTTCGAGAAGTAGAAATCGCCGCCGGTCTGATCCGACAGGCATTCCGCCAGAAGCCTTGCGGCGCGCTTCACCATGCTGGCGCGCGTGAGGATTTCGAGAAGCTCCTCGGATGCCTTGCCGTCGTCGGACACGAATTCGATGTTCTCTTCGGGCGTGGCGGTAACGCTGCAGGTTGCCACGACGGACTTCTGGTCGATCTCGATGATAGCGGCGTTCAACGTGAGGTGTCCGCCCTCGAACGTGTTCTCGCTGATCATGCGAGCCTCCTGGTAATCGGCCTGACCGTAGAAGCCGGCATAAGGCGTGGCCAGAGCGCGATCGAGTTGCTGGACGAAATCATCATCGACGGGGTCCTCGTCCCAATAATAATCGCCCCCGATCCATTTGATCGCTTCGCTGAGCGGGGAGAAGATGTCGAGCTTCACAGCGGGAGCCTTGTGGGCGAAGAAGTGGTCCGCCGGGAAGAAGGCGACATTGCCGTCGCCGATGGAGCGGTGAAACGGGCGTTCGGGGTTTTGCGTCGGCGTGAAGCGCTCGACTGTCATGAGGGCTTCGCCGACCGTGCGCACCGTGGTCCACTTCGCACGGATCGGCTCACGGTATTGCGCGAAGCGTTCGCCGCGGGTCTCTGGCGGCGGCTGGCAGGCTGTTCCGGCCAGCACGGCGGATATGATGATGGCGAGCAATCGCAGATGTTTCGTCACGGCCCGTCCCCCATCCATTTACCCTGTAAGCGTGGGCGAGCCTGAAAACGGGCCACGGTGGCCTGTTCCCTATTTGTTGCGGTGCGGCATCGGGAAGCGTCCGAGGGGATAGGGCGGGGGGGCAATCTAGGCTAATAGAACGCCCTGCTTCGGTCCCCTCGGGACCTCCAGACCCGCGCACAACCGCCAGGCCAGATACAAGCACCGTTTCCCAGACATGACCGCCGACCGGATCTCAGCGACTTTCGCTGCCTGCGCTCAACAAGGCCGCGCCGCCTTCGTGGGCTATCTCATGGCCGCGGACCCCGACATCGAGACGTCGTACCAGAATCTCGTGGCTTTACAGGCAGCTGGTGCTGACATCATCGAACTGGGCGCGCCCTTCACTGATCCGATGGCGGACGGCGTCGCGATCCAGAAGGCCGCGCTGCGTGCGCTCGCAGCGGGCGGAAGCCTCTCTGTGACGCTGCAAATCGCCCGGCGTTTCCGATCTGTTAACCAAACAACGCCTCTGATTGTCATGGGTTATGCGAACCCGATCCACCGTATGGGTTATGCCGCCTTTGCTAAGGCTGCTGCGGAAGCGGGAGTGGATGGCGTGATCACCGTTGATTTGCCCCCCGAAGAAGATGCCCCGCTGCGTACCGAGCTGGCGGCGCTTGGCCTCGCCGTGATCCGGCTGGCGACCCCGACGACGACCGAAAAGCGAATGGAAACAGTCGCAAATGGCTCGTCAGGCTTCGTTTATTACGTCTCGGTTGCGGGTGTGACTGGCGCGGGCATTGGCGCCGAAACCGATATTTCCGCCGGAGTGGAACGCGCCCGGCGCATCTCTAAATTGCCCGTAGCGGTCGGATTTGGTGTCCGTACGCCGGATCAAGCTGCTGCTTTTGCACGTATTTCCGATGGAGTTGTCGTTGGATCGGCCCTCGTCGAGGAGATCCGCGCGGCGGTGGAGCAGGGTGATCCCGGCTCGTCTGTCAAGAGAATAAGTGTGGTTGCACAGTCACTGTCAAACGCCATAGCTTCGGCGCGAGTAAAGCGGAGCGTAAATTGAACTGGCTTACAAATCTTCCTCCTGGCCTGAAGTCTATCTTCGCCAAGAAGGACGAATCCGAAGGCGATAGCCTCTGGGTCAAATGCCCCAAGACGGGCGAGCTGGTGTACCGGCAGGAACTTGAGAGCTCCTACTGGGTCACGCCGTCGGGCGCACACATGCGCATCAGCCCCGAGCAGCGCTTCAAATACATGTTCGATGGCGGGCTGTGGACCGAGATCCCGATGCCGTCGGTCATGCGCGACCCGCTCAAATTCAGGGACGACAAGCGCTACACCGATCGCCTGAAGGCGGCGAAGGCCAAGACGGGCCGTGAGGACTGCATGGTTGCGGCCCATGGCGAGATCAACGGCCGCAAATCCGTGATTCTGGTTCAGGACTTCGCCTTCATGGGCGGATCGCTGGGCATGGCGGCGGGCGAGGCCTTCATCAAGGCGGCCGAGACGGCCGTGGCGCGCAAGGCTGCGCTGATCGTCGTGACCGCTTCAGGCGGCGCTCGGATGCAGGAATCGTCGTTCGCGCTGATGCAGATGCCGCGCACGGTTCTGGCGATCCAGGACGTGAAGCGCGCGAAACTTCCCTACATCGTCATCCTGTCCGACCCGACTTCGGGCGGCGTGCTGGCATCCTACGCGATGCTGGGCGACGTGCAGATCGCGGAGCCGGGCGCGCAACTGGCCTTCACAGGCCCGCGCGTCATTGAGGCGACGATCCGCGAGAAACTTCCCGAAGGCTTCCAGCGTTCGGAATTCCTGCGCGAGCGCGGGATGGTCGACATCGTCTGCTCCCGCAAGGAACTGACGGCGACCGTCGGCGCGGTTCTCGGAATGCTGATGCCAGCCTCGCGCGGCCGCCGTTCCAAGGCCGTTGCTGCGGAAGATATGAGCGCGGCGAAGTAGATCCTTCAGCCTGTCACAAGCCAAAGCGTTCCCCTTTGCCGGGAACGTGGTTTGTCTATGCGTGCCTTGCCCCTAGAAGACGAGATGGGGAGTGGCTGGAGACTGATTCACCGTGCCTGGCGCCGCTATTGTAGAAGCTGAACTCGATCGCTTTCGCGAGGCGTCGAGCGGGCGGGTGTCGCCTGCGTTCGGGACGGCGCATATCCGCAAGGCGCTGGTTGAGCTGGGCGATCCGCAGGACCGGATCGCCAATGCCATCCATATCACAGGGACGAACGGCAAGGGTTCGACCGGGGCGTTCATTCGCGCGATGGCCGAGTCGGCCGGGCTGTCCGTGCATGTGTTTACCTCGCCCCATCTGATCCGCGTGAATGAGCGCATCCGCGTGGCGGGCAAGCTGGTCGAGGATGAGGCGCTGGCGGATGTGTTGGCCGACATCTGGCGGCGAACCGAGGGGCTCACCTATTTCGAGGCGCTGACGGCGGCGGCGTTCTGCCTGTTCGCACATACGCCCGCAGATATCTCAATTATCGAGGTGGGCGCAGGCGGGGCGACTGACGCGACGAATGTGATGAGCCATCCGAAAGCGTCTGTGGTTACGCCGATCAGCCGTGATCATGAGACCATGTTCGGGGTTTCGGGTGTCGCGGCGATTGCGCGGCTGAAGGCAGGAATTTTCCGCGAGGGCGTGCCTGCGATCATCGCGCAGCAGCCCGCGATTGCGCTGGGCGTGCTGCGCGAAGAGGCGCGGGCGGCGGCGGCTGTCGTGCTGGAAGCTGGCGATGACTGGAAGACGCGCTGGGAGGGCGAGGCGTTCGTCTATGAAAGCCTTGGTTTGACCGTGCGCACGCCCTGGCTGGGGCTGCGAGGCAAGCATCAGGCGCAGAATGCAGGTGCCGCATGCGCGACTCTGGAGGCGATTGGCGATAGAAGGATAACCCCGGCGGCGATGGCGGCGGGCCTGCGTGAAGCGACGTGGCCGGCGCGGCTGCAGCGGCTGCAGCCGGGACCGCTGGCGGGCGACGCGGCGGTGTGGATCGATGCCGCCCATAATCCGGGCGGGGCGGCGACGCTAGCCGCCGCCATCCGCGCTTCGCGTGAGCCTGGCGAGCGGGCCGCGCTGGTGTTTGCGTGTCAGGCTGTGAAGGACGTCGAGGGCGTGCTCGGCGAATTGCTGCCCGTGGCGGACGAGCTGGTGATCTGTCCGCTACCCGACAGTGGTGGGCAGGAGGGCGGGCCGGGGGCCGAGCCCAGGCATGTTGCGGGGATCGCCGCGACGCTGGGCGGCACGGCGCACGTTGCCGACAACCTTGAGAACGCTGTTCAGATCGCGCGGGCCAGTGGCGTGGAACGCATCTATATCTGCGGCTCCGTCTATCTGTGCGGGGCGGCTTTGGCCGCGAATGGCGAAAGCGTGGCTTAGGCGCTGCCTGCTCACGAACGCGTGGCTCTGATGCAGCTCAATCGACACTGAGGGACGCGCATCGCATAGTCGCGACATGCGAACTATGCGGGGCCTTCTGAACGGATTGGCGGCGCTGGTCGCGCTGCTTGTGCTGGCTGTCCCGGCATGGGCGCAAGCGGAGCCGCAAACGGCGCCATGGGCGCATGAGACGAGTGACATCGCGCCGGACCCAGCGGTGCGTTTTGGCGCGCTGCCAAACGGGATGCGCTATGCGCTGCTGAAGAACCAGCTGCCGCCAGGTGCTGTCTCGATCCGCATGTCGGTGGAGTTCGGATCGCTGGACGAAGCGGAAAACGAGAAAGGCCTCGCGCACTTCATCGAGCATATGGCGTTCAACGGCTCGAAGAACGTTGTCGAAGGCGAGATGGTCCGGATTCTGGAACGGCTGGGGCTGGCGTTTGGCGCCGATACCAACGCCTCGACGGGGCAGGAGTTCACGACCTACCAGCTGGAGCTGCCGAACGCTTCTGATGCGCTGTTGGATGAGAGCCTGTTCCTGCTGCGGGAGCTGGCGAGTGAGCTGACATTCAATGCGGGGGCGATCGATCGTGAGCGCGGCGTCGTGCTGTCGGAATGGCGGCGGGGTGACAATTTCCAGAGGCGGCGCAGCGATCAGGAGCTGGATTTCCTGATACCCGGCGCCTATGCCGCGACGCGCATGCCGATCGGCGATCCTGCGGTGCTGGAAACGGCGACGCGCGAGACGATGATCAGTCTTTATGAGCGTTACTACCGGCCAGAGCGGACGGTGCTGATCCTCGTCGGTGATTTTGATGTCGATGCAGTCGAAAGGAAAATCACCGAGACGTTTTCCGGTTGGGTGGGCAAGGGCGAAGCGGGGCAGAGGCCGGACCTTGCCTATATGCCGAAGACGCGGCCTTCGGAGGCCTCTGTCTTCATTCACAAGGATGGCGGGGATTCAATCAGCGTCTATTCGCTGATGCCGTACACGGATCTGCCCGATACGGCTGCGAACAGGAGGGAGGATAATCTCCTGATGTTTGGCATCAGCGCTATCGGGCGGCGGCTGGCTCCGATGGCCAACGAAGACGATCGCCCGTTCCGCAGCGCGGGACTGACGACCGGAGATATTCTGAAGGCGGTGGATGTGGGTGGCGCGTCCGTGGTGGTGACGCCAGAGAACTGGCGGGCGGGGTTGCAGCGGCTTGAGCAGGAATGGCGGCGGGCGCTGCTGTTCGGCTTCACAAAGGACGAGATCGCAAGGCAGATCGACGCGATGCGCACCAGCCAGAAGAACCAGGTGGAGCGCCAGAATACGCGCACGACTGGCGCGCTGATCGGATCGCTTCTGTCGTCGGTACAGAACAAGACGGTGTTTGCGACGCCTTCATCCGGGCTGGCGCGGCTAGAGACGTGGGCGGACAAGGTCACGCCCGAGATGGTCAACGAAGCTTTCCAGGCGCGTATGCCGATGAAGGACCCGCTGTTCTTCGCGGCCGCCACGCTCGAGCGAAAGCCAGCCGATATCCTCGCGGCGTGGGAAGAGAGCGGCCTGATCGAGGTGTCGCCCCCGGAAGTGAAGGCACGAGGCGCTTTTGCCTACACAAATTTCGGACGGGCTGGGAAAGTCGTCAAGGATACGCGGCTTGCTGATATCGACACGCGGCTGATCGCCTTCGCCAATAATGTGCGGCTCAACATCAAGAAAACCACGTTTGCGAAGAATACGGTGCAGGTGTCTGTGCGGGTGGGGCACGGGAATCTGGATTTCCCGGAGACGCCGTTCGGGCTGAACGCCCTGATGAGCGCGTTCAGCAATGGCGGGCTGGAGAAGCATTCGATCGACGATTTGCGTGCACTCCTGCAGGGGCGTCAGGTGGGAACGCGGTTCAATGCGACAAGCACGTCGTTTGGCGGAACCTATGCGACAACGCCGAAGGACCTTGAACTTCAGCTTCAGCTAGTGGCGGCGTATGTGATGCATCCCGGCTATCGATCCGAAGCCGAGCGGCGGTGGCGCGAAACGCAGGTGCTGAGCTGGCCACGGCTTGATCAGAACGCGCAGACGGTTTGGTCGGTGAAGGGCATGCGGGCGCTGGCCTCTGGCGACAGGCGCTATGGCCTTGATCCGGACGATGGCGATGCCTGGCGGTCGTTCGTAGAGTTGCGTCACTATCTGACGCCAGTGCTCCAGACGGGCGCGATTGAGATTGCTGTCGTGGGCGATATCGACGAAGCGGCAGTGATCGCGTTGGTGGCGAAGACGTTCGGGGCGTTGCCTATGCGGGCGGAGGCGCAGAGCAAGTTCAGGTCGGACAAGCCTGTTGTGTTCCGGCAGGACAAGACGCCGCTGGTGTTCACACATGGCGGGGAGGCCAGCCAGGCGCTGGCGCAGGTTTACTGGCCTGTGACTGACGTTGACCCGGACGCCGACCCGCAGATGTCGCGTGTGCTCGGCGTGGCGGCGGCGATCATGCGGCTGAAAGTGGTGGAAGAGGTGCGTGAGACATTAGGGGCGACGTACTCGCCGACGGCGGGCGCGTCGCTGTCCTCGGTCAATCCGGGGTTCGGGTATGTGAACGCCGGAGCCGAGGTGAAGCCGGAGGATGTGGATCGGGTGATCGGGGCGCTGGAGAAGATCGCGGCGCAGATGCGCGCGGGCGAGATCAGCGATGACGAGTTCAGCCGCGCGATCACGCCATCGCTGGAAGCGCTGCCCCAGAATGCGACATCGAACGGCTACTGGCTCAACCTGATCTCGCAGGCTCAGGGTCGGCCGGATATTCTTGCGCGCAACACGATACCCGCCGTGGAGGCGAGCCTTCGGGCGGTGACGAAGGCGGATGTGGTGGCGGCGGCAAATCGCTGGCTGACCGTGGAGGCGCAGCAGGAGGCGCGGGTTGTGCCTGCCGCAAAGGCCGGGACGCAGTAGCGCAAAAGAATACGGCCCGGCATCGGGGCCGGGCCGTTCATGGTCTTCCGGGGAGTAAACCTAGACCGTAACCAGGTTCAGCGCTTCTTCGAGTTCGGCGAAGGAGGGCTGGGCTTCGGACGGGATCTGACCGCGGCCGATCTCAACGGAGACCTGGGCGGCGTTGCCGTGCAGGTGGGCGACGAGAACGTCCTTGATGATCTTGTAGAACTGGCCCTCTTCATCGATAACCTGACCGAGGCGCGCCGCGAACGGACCGACAAAGCCATAGGCGAGAAACACGCCGAGGAAGGTGCCGACGAGCGCCGAACCGATCAGCGCGCCCAGATATTCCGGCGGCTGCGAGATGGCGCCCATGGTCTTGATGATGCCAAGCACGGCCGCGACGATGCCGAGCGCGGGAAGGGCGTCCGCCATGCCTTGAAGGGCGTGAGCTGGCTTGTGCGCCTCGTGATGATGTTTCTCGATCTGCTTGTCGATGACGTCCTCGACCTGGTGCGGGTCTTCGAGGTTCATCGTCATCATGCGCAGCGTGTCGCAGATGAGGTCGGTGGCGAAGTGATCTTTCACAATCTTCGGATAGTTCTGGAAGATCGTGGAATCCTTGGGGTTCTCGATGTGCTGTTCGATCGCCACCACGCCCTTTGTCTTCATTGTCTTCGTCAATATGAACAATAGAGACAACAGGTCGGTGTAGTCCTTGGGCTTCCACTTGCAGCCGCCCATGATCTTGCCGAAGCCGCCGCCGGCGGCGAGCACGGTCTTGAACGAGTTGCCGATCAGGAAGGCGCCGATCGCGGCGCCGCCGATCATCATCATCTCGAAGGGCGCGGCTTTGATGATGACGTCGAAATGGCCGCCGGCGAGCATGAAGCCGCCGAACACCATGACGAAGACAACCACCACCCCGATGATCTGGAACATAACTCGACCCTGTCGATAGGCGCATTTTGCGTTGTGCCGTTTATGCACGATCAAGCTTAACCAGCCGTGTCGGGCGGACCGGAAAAAGGGTTGTCGCCAGATTAACGCGCGCGCGGCGCGACCCTGAGCGCGCGGAACGTTTGCAGCGCCATCATCGCGGCGCTTTCGATCAGATCGATGGCTACCGGCCACGCTGGTTTGCGTGAGAAGGCGGATTTTGCTAGGAATTCCGCAGCTTGTTGGGCTAACGCGCAGGGGTACGCACATGAAGGGCAAGATTCTGGGGTTCGATGCAGCGGGTGGCACAGGCGCTATCAGCGGCGAAGACGGACAGCGCTACAGCTTCACGGCGGCTGACTTCAAAAGCCCCGCTCCGGCAAAGCCGGGCGACAATGTCGACTTCGCGATCGATGGCGCGAACGCCAAGGACATCTATGTGACGGCAGGGGCGATGCCGAATGTCGATCTTGCCGCGCTCACGTCGAATGCGACTGTCGCGAACATTTTGGCCAAGCCCTATGTCATCTGGGCGGCGATCATCATTCTCGGTTCGCTGATCGCAGGGTATTTCGGCACGCTCGACGCGCTGGGCAAGATGAGCGGACCTTTCGGTTCGGGCCTGGGCATCAGCGCGATCTTTATTGCGCTGCTGTTCGCCATTCCGGTGGTGGCCGCTGTCCTGATCTTCTTCGAGTTCACCAACAACAAGATGACGGCGCAGTTCCGGCTGATAACGGCTGCGGTCGCGATCGGCGGTCCGATCGTGCTGCCGGTGCTGGCGGGGCTGCTTGCGCCGCAGGGCCTCCAAGATATTCGCGAAATGGGAGCTGCGTTCGGCGGGGCGGGACGGCTGGGTATTCTGGAGTTCGTCGGCTTTGGCATTTCGCCTGGCATGATCATCACGGTTGCCGGCGGCGTTCTGATCGTGCTGAGCCATATGGGCATCATCAAGAAGCTGGGCTAGCTGCCTAAGCCGGGCTCGCGCCGGGTTTCGGTCGCGCGTCCGCCGTAATTTCGGAGCCCCCTGACATCTCGCGATGTCAGGGGGTTTTCATGTCTGACGCCTTCGGTTCGGGTTTGCTGGGACGGCGCGGGTTTTTGATCGGGCTCGGCGGGCTTTGCATTACGCCTGAAGTATTGGCGCAGGGGCCGGCGTTTCCGCTGAAGGTGGCGGCGGGGGCTGAGCTGCGGGCGACGAAGGCGGAGGTCTATGATCCGGCCTATGTCGTGCTCGCCTATCCGATGGGCGATGTGCCGGACGATCGCGGTGTTTGCACGGACACAGTGATCCGCGCTTTCCGCCATGCGGGCGTCGACCTGCAGGTGAAGGTGCATGAGGACATGGCGGGGAATTTCAGCGCGTATCCGAAAATCTGGGGGCTGAAGCGGCCCGACCGGAATATCGATCACCGGCGCGTACCGAACCTTGAGACCTACTTCAAGCGGAAGGGCGGGGCGAAGACGCTGAGCAAGGTCGCTGCGGATTACCTGCCGGGCGATATTGTCAGCTGGCGGCTGACGGGCGGAGGGTTGCCGCATATCGGCGTCGTGACCCGCAAGAGCCGGGGCGGGCAGCCTTTGATCGCGCACAATATCGGGGCGGGTACACGCGAGGAGCCGTGCCTGTTCGACTGGCCGATGTCTGGCTGGTTCAGGTTCGACAGCGGGATCTAGGGTTTTCGGCTTTCGGCTGACAGCGGCGCCACGGGCAGGATGATTTTCGACAGCTTGCCGGGGCCGTGGAAAAGCTGGTTGTTGGCGATGCGGGTTTCCGTGGTCGTATAGGGATCGCCGGCGGTATTGAGATTGCGGGCGTAGGTCGGGAAATTGCTCGACGAGATTTCGATCCGCACCGAATGGCCCTTCTGGAACACGTTGGCGGCCAGCATGGGCGGAGGAGTGATCGCATAGACTTCGCCCGGCTTCATAAATTTCGGCGCTGCGTTGCCTTCGCGATAGCGCATGCGCTGGATCGTATCGGTGATGTTCCAGGCCGTGCCATCGGGCGCGACATCGACCAGCTTTACGGTGAAGTCCGTGTCGGGCGCATCAGAGCCGACAAAGAGTTCGGCGGTGACGAAGCCGAAGACCGGCAGGTCTTCGGTCAGGGGTGCGGTGGTATAGACGAGGACGTCTTTCCGTTTTTCGATTTCGCGCTGGTCGAATGCGCCGTCCTTCTGGTCCGTACCGACGCCAGAGATCTGGCCGCCATGGCTGATGACCGGGTTGGCAGGATCGTAGGTGAACTGGTCGCCGCCAGCCTTGGCAGGCGCCGCAATGGAGAGCGCGCCGTTTCCGGCGGCGGTGTTGGCGCTTCCGCTGCTGGTGAGAAAGAGGGTGCGGCCGCTGGCGGCGCTGGCGGTCGGCACTGTTGCGAAGCTGGACCAGCGATTTGCGCCGGCGAGATAGGTCGAGACCGGGGCGGGCTTCGCGGCTGACGCATCATCCTTCAGCCAGCGATCGAACCAGGCGAGGGCCATTGACTGGAAATCGAATGTCGCATCGCCCAGCGGACGATCGCCGATTTTTGTGCGCGGGCGGGCGAACGAGCAGTGCTGGCCGTTGGTGACGACGATGGCCTGTGTGCCGGCGGGGTTTGCTGCGCGGGTCTTCTCGAACCAGGCGGCGCCCAAGGGCGCTGAAATATCGTAGGCGGCTTCAGCATAGAGGCCGGGTATCCTGATCACATCCTTGTCGGTGACGCGATCTTCCGCCCATGCGGCATTCGATGGGCCGCGTGCGAGATACTCCTCGAGTTCGGTGTCGGGCGCGCCGAGCACCTTGGCGAGTTCGATGGCGGGCAGGTGCATCCGGGCCTTGTCGAAGGCTGCTGCCGGAATGCCGGGTTCTTCGGGGAATTTATAGGCGGCAGTCTGCCGCGTTCTTTCTTCGTCGCTGAGGCCGGGAGCGAGTTGCGGTTGCTTGATCGGCATTTCGCTAAAAAAATAGTCCGCCCAGCCCATCTGCCAGACGCCGCCGCGCCAGAAATTTCCCTGCTCGCGATGCGGGCCAACTTCCGCGATCCCGACGCCGGATGAGCCGGCGACCATCGCCTTGTGCGTGGGGTGAGCGAGCGAGGCGAGCTTGAGCTGGTTCTCGGCGGAGGACGAGCAGCCATAGGTGCCGGCCTTGCCGTTCGACCATGACTGTTTCGCGATCCAGTCGAGCGTATCCCAGCCGTCTTCATCGGCTTGGCCGAGCATCCGCATGTCGCCTTCCGATAGGAAGCGGCCGCGTTCGTGCTGTTCGACGATGGCGTAGCCGGCGGTGAGCAGGCGCCGCTGGAAGGCGCCGAACTCGGTGCGGTAGGGCGTGCGCGTGAGGATGACGGGGAAGTTTCCCTCCGTCGACGGCAGCCACACCGACGTATCGAGGCGGACGCCGTCGCGCATCTTCACCTGCAGGTGCAGCATCTCGGTGGAGATGGCTTGTGCGGGTTTGGCTGCGATGGCGGCCGGAGGCTCGGTCGTTGCGCTGGAGCAGGCGGCGGCAAGCAAGGCTGCGCCCAGGAGGAGCGCATGAGAGAAACTGGCTGCCATGATTGCTCCGTTGTGTCCTACAGCCCGTAAGCCTTCGCCATGTCCGGGTCTTTCGCGGCAACCTGTTTCGCCAGGTCGACGATGACCTTGGCCTGTTTCCAGGTGGCGTCGTCCTGCATCTTGCCGTCGATCATCGCGACGCCGGTGCCATCAGGCATGGCTTCGAGAATGCGCAGCGAGAATTTCACTTCGTCGGCTTCGGGTGAGAAGACGCGCTTGGCGATGTCGATCTGGCCGGGATGAAGCGACCAGGCGCCGGCGCAGCCCATGAGATAGGCGTTCTTGAACTGCTGTTCGCAGGCGGCGAGATCGGAGATGTCGCCGAACGGGCCGTAGAACGGCTTGATGCCGGAGGTGACGCAGGCATCGACCATCTTGCCGAGCGTGTAGTGCCAAGGGTCCTGCTGGGCAGAGAGACGTTCTTTGCCTTCGCCAGAACCAGGGGGGGGCGGGTCTTCGATGACTTTGTACATCGGGTGGCCGCCGCCGACGCGGGTGGTTTTCATCGCGCGGTTTGCGGCGAGGTCTGCCGGGCCGAGGGAGATGCCCTGCATGCGTGGGCTCGCGGCGCAAATTTCCTCGACGAGGGCGACGCCCTGTCCGGTTTCGAGGATGGCGTGGAACAGGATGGGCCGCGAGATGCCGGCCTTGGCTTCGAGCTGGGCGACCAGTTGGTCGGCGTAGTGGATGTCCCATGGGCCTTCGACCTTGGGCAGCATGATGACGTCGTAGATGTTGCCGGCCTTGGTGACGATCTCGGTGACGTCGTCGAGGAACCACGGGCTGTTCAGCGGGTTCACGCGAGTCCACAGGCCTGTGCCGAGTTTCTTCCAGTCGACCATGCCCGCCATTTCGATAGCGCCGGCGCGGGCCTGGATCTTGGCGTCCGCCGGGATCGCGTCTTCGAGGTTGGCGAGGATGACGTCGACCTTCGTGGCCATGTCCGGCGTCTTGGAGCGGACCTTGTCGTTATGGCCGGGCACGAAGTGGATCATGCGTTCGAGCTTCACCGGCAGGTCGCGCAGCGGTTGCGGCGCGCCGATGGCGAGCGGCTTGAAGAACTGGCGGGGTGTCTTGGTGCTCATGGTCGCGTCCCGGTGGCTTCAGGCTGGTGATGCAGGGCTGATGTTGCATTGCATCAGATGGGGGAGGGGTTCAAGGGTTGCCGCTCTACGGGCGCGCGCCTTCGGCACGATGCATCATTCGCGGCAAGGTGAATTCGACGGGAATGCCATCCGGCCCCGGACGGAAACCTACCTGCGGAAAGGCCCCGTCGGCGAGTTCGGCAGGCCGGATCACCAGAAAGGCCAGCCTGTAGTCGAGGTTGGTATTGGCCTTCAGGCCCAACGCGACCTTGTCGCTGTCGCAGCCGAATCCACCCTGCGCCAACAGCATGAATTCCGGAGCGTCAAAGTCGCCGCTCACGACGCGCGTAACGCGGTAGTGGTGAACGGCAACAGGAGTGACCTGCGTGCAAGCGCGCTCAATTTCGCCTGATGGCTTTTGGGGGTAATCGCTCGAAGGCGAGTGCGTGATAGTGGCGTAGCCGCCGAGATATGCGACCTGAACGACGGATTCGTTTGAAGCGAGTTCCAGAGGCGGTTCGCGCCAGAAATCGCTACGCTCGACGGTGACGATGCACCGTTCCTCTACGCGCTGGCATAGGGCGAGTGCTGAGTCCGGCTTCTCAGCGGGGGAGCAGGCTGTGCATGCGAACGCAAGGATCGGTAGCCAGCGGATCACGATCGCTTCCTTCGCGGGAGATCGTTTGAAGTTACGATCGTAATCCCGGATGTCAATCGAGGCTTCTTTCCTCGGACGGCTGGTGTCGGGAATAGGTACGCGTTCTCGCAGGTGGCTGCGAGGTGGGGTGGGTTTTGGTTTCGGGAGTTGGGATTGGTGGGAGGTCCGCGCGGAAGCGCGCAGCCCCCTCCGTCTCGGCGCGAAGACGCGCCGATCCACCTCCCCCGCCTGCGGCGGTGGAGGACTTCGAGCATGATCACTGAGTCCTCCACCACGCGGAGCGTGGGGGAGGTGGATTGCACCGAAGGCGCAAGACGGAGGGGGGTGTTGGCGCGCTCAAGCTGCATGCGTTCCGCGCGGCGGTGCGCGAGGCGTTCGAGATTGTGGAACAGCCTTGCGAGATTGGTGAGGCGCTTCAGCAGCCGCGACAGTGACTTCGTGCGCCGGAGGTAAGGCGGCGCGATGCGGGCTGTGTAGATGAAGGGGAGGCCTGCGATCTGCCTTGCGCGCTCTGTGATCAGCAGCTGCACGCCGTGTTCGGCGGCGATGATGTGGGCTTCTAGGATTTCGCGGAGGTCTTCGCGGTGGGCGATCTCCTCGACGTCTAAGGGATCGTCGAGCCAGCCCATGATCTGGCTGATGTAATCGCGCGTGATCTCGCGCAGCCGCGCGACGGGGTCGAGCGGGAACAGGATGCGCAAGAGGGTCAGCAGCAGATCGACCATGGGTGGGAGTATGACCCTCGGTCTGGGAG
>JAUYSA010000524.1 GCA_030696545.1 Hyphomonadaceae bacterium | reverse complement strand
TTGCCGCCGGCATGAACCCGATGGACCTCAAGCGCGGCGTCGACAAAGCCGTTCTCGAAGTCGTCGAGAACCTGAAGAAGCAGTCGAAAAAAGTCACGACCAACGAAGAGATCGCCCAGGTCGGCACCATCTCGGCCAACGGCGAATCCGCCATCGGCGACATGATCGCTCAGGCGATGGAAAAAGTCGGCAACGAAGGCGTCATCACGGTTGAAGAAGCCAAGGCGCTCGAAACCGAACTCGAAGTCGTCGAAGGCATGCAGTTCGACCGCGGCTATCTCTCGGCTTACTTTGTGACGAACGCCGACAAGATGGAAGCCGTCCTGGAAGACGCGCTGATCCTGCTCCACGAGAAGAAACTGGCCTCGCTCCAGCCCCTGCTCCCGGTTCTCGAAGCCGTTGTGCAGACGGGTCGCCCGCTGCTGATCATCTCGGAAGACGTTGAAGGCGAAGCTCTCGCGACGCTCGTCGTGAACAAACTCCGTGGCGGCCTCAAAGTCGCTGCTGTGAAAGCTCCGGGCTTCGGCGACCGCCGCAAGGCCATGCTGGAAGACATCGCCATCCTGACGGGCGGCACGGTGATCTCCGAAGACCTCGGCATCAAGCTCGAAAACGTCACTATCGATATGCTTGGCAAAGCCAAGCGCGTGCAGATCTCGAAAGAGAACACCACGATCGTCGACGGCGGCGGCAAGAAGAAAGACATCGAAGGCCGTATCTCACAGATCAAGAAACAGATCGAAGAGACGACTTCGGACTACGACAAAGAGAAGCTGCAAGAGCGTCTGGCCAAACTGGCCGGCGGTGTTGCCGTGATCAAGGTCGGCGGCGCCACGGAAGTGGAAGTCAAGGAACGCAAAGACCGCGTTGACGACGCCCTGAACGCCACGCGCGCTGCAGTCGAAGAAGGCATTGTCGCCGGTGGCGGCACGGCGCTCCTCCGCGCTGCTTTCGCGATCAAGTCGGAAGGCGACAACGACGACCAGCAAGCTGGTATCGATATCGTCCGCAAGGCGCTCGAAGCTCCGCTTCGTCAGATCGTCGAGAACGCTGGCGTTGAAGGCTCGATCGTTGTCGGTCGTATCCGCTCGGAAAAAGGCACCAAGAACTTCGGCTTCAACGCACAAACCGAAGAGTACGGCGACCTGGTCGAGATGGGCATCATCGACCCGGCGAAAGTCGTCCGCGTTGCTCTGCAGAACGCCGCTTCGGTGGCCTCGCTGCTGATCACGACGGAAGCGGCGATCGCTGACGCGCCGAAGAAAGACGCTGGCCACAGCCATGGCGGCGGCGGCGGAATGCCGGACATGGGTGGCATGGACTTCTAGTCCACGCCGACTCAAGTCTGACAAAACACGGAGGGGCGGCTCGAAAGGGCCGCCCTTCTTGCTTCCGGGAGGGCTGTCAACGCGATCACGAGCCCGTGACCATCGATAATGGCAGAAGGTTCAAAACTCGAGATCGGCAAAGTTTGATGGAATCTGATCCGGTCAGCCTTTGACCAAGGGGCAAGTCCTTTCGCCGAAGGCTGCATAATCAGAAATCCTTATCGCCATCCGATTATCTGCATATTCAGTCGTGTACTGTTGCTTACAGGATTGCTTGATTATCGATATGTCCTTATTGTTTTTCGAGAAGTTCGATCTGGCAGCCCATCCTGACCCCGGGCGACGCCAACAAAGCCGAACTTCGGAATGCCAAAGAAGAAGGGGCGGCCTGGCAACAGGCCGCCCCGACTTCATTCTGGGCTGGCACTCTCCTGAATGGCGAATCCTGCAGCGCCGGCGCTGAAAAGCTGGCGACAGGCGATTCTGTTCATCGACCGGACAGGTGAGCTGCGCGACAACGGTTCAGCGCGATGGGGAGCACAAAGCCCCTAGCCACAAAGAAAAAGGGCGGCGCGATGAACGCGCCGCCACTAAAAGGGTCTGATACGAGCGTTTCCTCCCCGAAACGCCAAACCGCCGAAGCAGTTCGATGATCAAAGTGTCGCGAAGCTCGCGCTGAGTCAAGCGTGATCTTACAGGCGCGTTATCCCGCGCGGGCACGGATTGGCCCGACTTGACCCTGTCAACGCCCCTTGGCGGTAGATTTCCCCCGAAAATCGTTCGCAGCCGCAACATTGAAGCGGCCATTGTGATACCGGATGGAATCCGCCTCGCGCACCTATCACGCGCGCGTATTGTTCAGCGCTGTCATAAACTTCTGGAGTCTGGCCGCCGAACCCGGGGCCATCACTTCGATCCCAACCACCAGCTTTTCCAGCGCCGCGAGGGCTGCCGGAGACCAGTCTGCGTCCAGACTGGCGGCGAGCTGCGCCTGGCTGCGCAGGATCACGCCATCCCGCAGGATCTTGAGCCCGTTGCTTTCCAGCGTCGCCCCAGTGGTCGTGATATCGACGACAAGCTCCGCGACCCCGGCGGCCGGAGCACCCTCTGTCGCGCCAGCGCTCTCGACGATGCGGTAATGACCGACGCCCTCCTCGGTGAAGAAGCGGCGGGTCGATCGGACATATTTGGTTGCAACGCGCAGCTTCCGGCCGGTCGCAGACTCCATGCGCGCGGCGACGTCATCAACATCCGCCATCGTCTCGACATCAAGCCAGCTCTTGGGCGCGGCCACCACCAGATCGGCCCGGCCGAAGCCCAGCGGCGCAAGCAGATGCACGACGCGATCAAGATCGCTCGCCTGCTCCCGCAGCAGGTCTTCTCCGCTCACCCCGACGTGGACGTCGCCAGCGATGACGCCAGAAGCAATCTCGCCGGCGGAAAGAAGACGCACCTCGATATCCGGCAAGCCGGCGATCCGGGCGAAATAGCCCCGCGCGCCACCAACCGCTTCGATCGCGAAGCCGGCGGCGGCAAAGAAGGTTTCAGCCTGTTCCTTGAGGCGGCCCTTGGACGGAACGGCGAGCTTCAGCGTGGTCATGCCCGCGCGCCCTCGCCCAGCCGGTCGGCACGCAGGGCCGCGCCGATAGCGCTCGCTTCGCGGCTACCGCCGCTCAGGCGCGAAATGAGGCCGTCATAACGACCGCCTGACACGATCGGCCGGTCCGCGGCGCCATCACGCGCCAGTTCGAAGACAAAGCCATCATAGTATTCAAAGCGCCGCCCGGCCTGTGCGCTGAAAATCGCCTCAGCCCAGAAGGGCGGCTTGAGCTTGGCGATAATGGCCAAGCGTTCAGCGAAGGCATCGAGCGCAGCCGCTATATCCAATCCCTGCTCTCGGGCGAACGTCTGCAGCGCGCCGAGGCTTGCCGTCATCGGAACGGAAATATCCAGATACCCGTTCAGAGCCGCAGAGATCGCTGGGGCGGGTGCTACGTCGGCGGCCTTGTCCCGAAGGCGCGCCGCAATGTCACCGACGGACCTGCCAACGGCCTCCACGCCAAGGCGTTGAAGCTCAGCCGCAACGCTCCGCGACGCTTCCTCTGGAGACAATAGCCCAAGCCGCGCAACCTCGCCGGCGCCCGCGGACTGGCCGCGCGACGCATCGGCGAGCAATTCCTGCGGCCCTTTGCGGCGCGAGAAAGCGCGGCGCAGACGATCGCGCCATTGTGGCGAGAGCGGCAACGCTGCCAACACGGCGTGATAGATTGCAACGTCCCCAAAGCGGACCAGCGCGCCAGTCGCCCCACCCGCCTGCGCAGCCTCAAGAGCCACAGCCAGCGCCTCTGCATCTTCGGATGGCGAGCCGCCATTGCCGAACCATTCGAAGCCAATCTGCAGATGCTCGACAGGATCGTTCGAACCACGCGGCGGAAGCCGATAGACGGGGCCGGCGCCGTGATACCGCGCGACCGGCAATTCGCTCGAAGCGACCATCTGCGCAATCGGCGTCGTGAGATCGGGACGCAGGCAATGCTCTTTGCCGCTGGCGTCGGTGAACGTACACAGCCGCGAGCGCACGACCTCGCCGGAAAGCTCGAGGATGACTTCGGCAGGCATCAGAGTCTGCGGTTCGGCGCGCACGCCGCTGACACGCGCGATACGCGCAAGCGCCGCTGCAGCCTGCGCCGAGAGGATCACGACACGCCCGCTATGGCTTTGATACGGGCGACCATCTCACTGCGCGGGCATTCGAACTGGCCGGGACGTTCACTGCGCCAGGCATCGTTGTCAGTCATGCCCTTTGCGGCGGCTGCGCCCGCCTTCAGATCCTTGATGGTGACGACGCCCTTCTCGCGCTCATTTCCGCCAACGATCACGACGGCGGGGGAGTTGCGGCGATCGGCGTATTTCATCTGCGCCTTCATGCCCGAGGCGCCCAGATACATCTCGGCGCGGATGCCCGCGCGGCGCAGATCAGCGGCGAGCGCCGAGTAGTCAGCTAGCTGATCCTTGTCGAGCACGAGAACCAGCACAGGACCTTCGACGGCAGCGCCTTCAGTCACCGCCATCGCGGCGGCGAGGCGGCTGACGCCAACGGAGAAACCTGTTGCTGGAGCAGGCTCGCCACGGAACCGCGCAACAAGGCCGTCATACCGGCCGCCGCCGCCAACCGAACCAAAGCGCAGCGGGTTGCCATCAGGATCGCGGAATTCGCGCAGGAACTCGGCTTCGAACACCGGGCCGGTGTAATACTCAAGCCCGCGCACGATCGATGGATCGAAGGCCGCTGCATCCTCGCCAATGCCTAGCGCAGTCAGGATCGCGTCGATCTCGCCCAGCTCTGCAACGCCAGCGGCGCCGGACCGGGTCATTCCAACAGAGTTCGCGAGCTTGCGAGTCGTCTCCGAGCGCGACACCGACCTGGCGGTGATGAATTCGAGCAACACGTCGATCTGGTTGGCGACAAGGCCTGCGCCGTGGGTAACGTCGCCGGACTCGTCCTTGCGGCCCTTGCCCAGAAGCAGCGTGACGCCCTCAACACCGAACTTGTCGAACTTGTCGAGCGCACGCAGAACCGTGCCGCGCTGGGCCGGATCAACAACGCCGGCTGTTTCCATGATGCCGTCGAGCAACTGGCGCGAGTTCACCCGGATTACGTATTCGCCCTTGGCAGCGCCAGCGGCCTCCATGGCCTCGGCGGCGATAGCGATCATCTCCGCGTCGGCAGCAGGGCCAGCCACGCCAACCGAGTCAGCGTCGCACTGGATGAACTCGCGGAAGCGGAACGGCCCGGGCTTCTCGTTACGCCAGACCGGACCCGCCGAATAGCGGCGGAAGGGCTTGGGGATACGCTCCCAGTTCTCGGCCACGTAACGGGCCAGAGGCGCTGTATGATCGTAACGCAGGGCGATCCATTGCTCGTCATCGTCCTGCAGTGCGAAGACGCCAGCGTTGGGACGGTCGGTATCGGGCAGAAACTTGCCAAGCGCGTCGACATATTCGAACGGGCCGGTGTCGAGGGCGTCGAAACCCCAGCGCTGGTAAACGGCGCTTATCGAGTCAACGAGCTTCCGCTCGGCGGCGATGATCGCCGCCGTCCGGTCAGGAAATCCCCGCGGCTTGCGGGCTTCCGGGCGGCGCTGTGCAGCGCCTTGTTGCTCGTCCGTTGACATGATGGCCATCCGACATGGGCTCGGCAGATAGCGCATGGGCGCCCTGGCCGCAACAATAGCTGGCCTAATGATTACCCCTGCCTTGGCAAAACCTTAACGGCAGCCCGGGATCATGAGATCCATGAAGCACCTCCTCGCATGTCTGGCCGTGGCCATATTCATGGCCATGCCCGCGCAGGCCGATGGCCTGCCGGAACAGGTCCGCGCGGAAGCGTCGCGATTGCTGGCTCAGGTCAATGCTGCGGAGACGGCGGCCAAGCGCCGGGTGGGCCTGAAACCCGCGCCGCTTTCGTCCACACTGGTTGGCGACCTGCAGCGCTTCGCCATGACGGCAAGTCGGCTGTCGATGGAGATAGATCAGCGGGGCGGACCGGCCGACCTGCGCTGCATATTCCGGGGCATGGCCGAGGAGACGGACGTTCAGCTCGAGGTCGTGTCCAGCGCAACGACGGGCACAGCGCAGGCAGCGGCTCTCTCGCGGCTGTCTCACATGCTGAGGGATGCGGTCGAGATCGCGCCCGCTATCGGCAGCGGCGCAGCTGCACAAACGAAAGCCGCCGCGAACCTGAAGTCCGCGGCGGCTGGTAAATGTGAAGCGGTTCGCGACTTCTAGTATTTGACGTCGCAACCGTACGGCACGGTCAGCGCTGGGTCGGGCGCTTTTCCGGCCTTAAGAGACGTAAGTGCAGCGTTGACGTAATTGGTAGCCTTCGGAACGTCATCGACCTTGTTCGATTTGATCGAGTCGATGGCGCCGTTGTAGGCGATCTTCCCGTCCGGCGTGATGATGTACATGTGCGGCGTTGTCTTCGCGCCGAATGCGCGGCCCATCGAACCATCGGTATCGAGCAGGACATGGGTGGGTTTCGCGCCGCGATCAGCCGTCAATTTTTCAGCTTTCGCGCCATCGACATGCCCCTGCGAACCGGGCTTCGATGAGATCACGGAGAGCCAGACCACGCCGTCCTTTGTGGCGGCGGCCTGTGTCTTCTGCATGTTCTCTGAATTGTAGTGCTTCTGCACGAACGGGCAGCCATCATTGGTCCATTCGAGAATGACGGTCTTTCCCTTGAAGTCAGCGAGCGAAACTTCCTTGCCTGCGGTGTTCACTTCCTTGAAAGCGGGCGCTGCGTCACCAGGAGGAGCCGCATTCGCGGTGGAAACAACCATCGCGCCAGCAGTGATCGCCGCAGCAGCAGCCGCGCCGAGCAACACGGGCAGTCGGTCACGATTGAAAAAGGCCATTCTTCTTCTCCCGTCTGTCAGAGTTGGAGTCTGGTCCTGTCAGAGCGAGCCAGCCGCCTGACGCACCGCGGTTTCGATCATCCCGGGCGTCAACAGCTGATCGAGCTTCTTCGGCTCGCCGCCTGAGGCCGGATAGACAAGGTACAGCGGAACGCCAGCAGCGCCATGCTTTGCAAGCTCACTGGCGATCACTTTGTCTTTGTTGGTCCAGTC
>JAUYSA010000494.1 GCA_030696545.1 Hyphomonadaceae bacterium | reverse complement strand
CGGCAAACCCTTCCCTAAGTCCAAATTTAATCGTCTCCCTGTCTGATGGAACTATCACGCTTATGTCGAGTAAGGGCGAGCAACGATTTTCGCAGATCGACGCAGACGGCGTCGCTCATGTGACAGATCGGAGTGCCGCGTTCGTACATCTATTGAAGCAACTGACGCTGATTTCCGTTCGAGGCCGGACGGTCGAACTTGAAGGAATGTACTCCTATCTACTTCCTGACAACGGCATCGACGTTGGAAATGTGAAACTGCTTCGAACGAACTTGTCGTCGTAAGGACCTTAGCTGGCGACGCCCCGCACCACGTAGGGTGCATTGAGCCCCGCGAAATGCACCATCTCGCCACCTGCGCAAAAGGTGCATTTCGCTCCGCTCAATACACCCTACATTCGCGCCATGCCGATTGATTCCATCACCGCCGCCCTCGCCCGCAACGCGCCGGACGAACTCCTCCACATCCCCATCGCGCTCTCGATGGAGCCGCCGGAGGAGGAGCATCCTGGCTATGCCGAGAAGATCTGCCGCGAGCTGGCCGTGCATCCCAACTTCAACGTGCGCGGCAACGCCATTCTCGGCTTCGGACATCTGGCGCGCACGGCTGGCATCATCTGGAAGCCGAAGGAGGTTCGCGCCCTCGTCGAGGCGGGCCTTGCCGATCCCGATGAGTATGTGCGCGGACAGGCCGAGGCGGCCGCAGACGACCTGCGCCACTTTCTGAAGTGGAAGTTAAAGAAACCGAAGCGTCAGCCGCCAGCCTGAACGCCCGTTCATTATCGACGCCCGCCTGACGCCCAGACTGGCGCCTGACGTTGAGTCAGGGCGCGTCTTTCCTGCCGCATTGAGTCGCAGAGTGACCATGTGAATGCATCGTAATGCCCGGGTGACTCATTCAGCCATATTCCGCGCGTTGAGTGAGATGTGGCCGCGCGTATTTGCGGCGAGGAAAGGGTCTGGCCGTCATGTCGTTCCAGGAATGCACGCAAACTCTGCGCAACACTGGCGTGCTTCGCATCAACGCCAGCGACTTCTCGCTCGATGAACTCGAAGCCGCCGCCGCGCTGGCGCAGGCCGAACGCGCCCGCCTCATCATCTACAATCTCAAGGGCCGCACCTGCGCCGATGTTGGCCGCATCGCCGACGCCGGCGGCCGCCAGGTCACGTTCGGCGACATCTTCCTGATCTGACCGGGCCTACTCCCGCACCGCATCCCAGTTGAACAGGAAATTGCGGTGCTCGGCCCACGTCTGTCCTTGGACAGACGAGCCAGGCAAAGCCTGTCCTTTGACAGACGCGCCATTCAGACACGCCGACGTATGATACGGCCCCGCCCCGTCCGTGGTGCGGAAGCTCACGCAGGTGCGCCCGCGATCTGTTTTCCAGCGCCCGGCCTGAATGTCGCTGTCATAGAACGATCCCGCCACCGTGCCATCCACCGCCAGCTTCAGCTCCATTGTCTTGGTGTAGGGCTCGGCGGGATTTGCCGACAGATCGACAATCCAGCGCCCGTTCAAATCTCCGCTGGGGGATGGCGCTCCCTGCCCCGTGGCGCACGCAGCAGCCATCAACGCCACGCCGCAGATCATCATTCGCATCGCCAAACCCCTTTGTTTCTGGCCCTTGATACGCGCCGCTCGCCGCGCCGGATTGCCCGCGCCGCGACCCTCCGGCCCGCGCCGAAAAATAAGTTATCCCCTCCCCCGTGAACCTGACGCGATACTGCGTGGTCAGACAAAGGACCGCCCATGATCGGCAAGACGAAATCCCCGTTAGGGAAAATGAAGGAAGAGGATTATCCGCGCTACACGCCGCCCCCGGTCGTGTTGCCGGATGACGACCGCAGCGTGATCCTCGATCTGCGCAGCTTCGCCGCCATGGTGTGGGAAGAGATCACCATGGTGTTCGGCCCGTCGATCTATCTGGTGCGGCTGGCGACATCGGAGCGCCCCTTCTTCCGCCAGACGCTGGACTGGCTGCGCAATCTTGAACTGTTCGTGCGCCGCTTCATCGCCGTCACGGCGCTGTCGATGACATTGCCGCCGGTGAAGCCGGCCAAGGCGTCATCGCGGCCTTCATCAGCACAGCCGGCCGAAGCGCCCGCGTTTCGCCGCTGCTCGGGCCATTGGGCCGATGTTCAAAGCTGGGATGTCCGCTTCCGCATCATGCCGCGTGGGCCCAGCGAGCCCGGCCCCAGCAGGGAGGGACTGCCGCGAACGCCTGTGGTGCAGACTCCGATGCTCTATGGCCTTGCGCGCCGGATCGAGGCGCTGCGCCGCGTGCTCTCGTATCACGAGGCTTATGCGCGCCGCTTTGCCCGCTCGCTCGATCGGATGCGCGCACGGGCGCCGCGCGCGAATGACAGGGTGCTGCTCGGCGTGAAGCCGTGGAAATTCAATCCGTACATGGCGAGCAAGGGTCAGCACGCCGTCAGGGAGATGATGCCCCTGCTCACCGGCCTGTGCGAACGCGCGGTCGCACGCTGGCAGGGCCTTGATCCGCGCCCCGGCTAGGCTTTCACGCGAAAACTGGTTGTTGTCAGCCCGCAGGCGCGCGCCTGCGGGATTGCGGCCTCATGGCTTGACGAAGTATTTCTCCGAAAGTAGAAATATT
>JAUYSA010000459.1 GCA_030696545.1 Hyphomonadaceae bacterium | reverse complement strand
GCTTGGAGGCCGCCGGGGTCAGCTGGAAAATCTACGAGGACATGGTCGACAATTTCGGTGACAACCCGCTTGTCGGCTTCAAGGCATTCCGCGACAGCATCGCCAAAGCGCGGGGCGCCAATCCCGCGCTCGCCGCGAAGGGCCACTCCACCCAGCATCTCGACGTGCTGCGCGCCGACGTCATGGCCAACAAGTTGCCGTCAGTCTCGTGGATCATCGCGCCGTCGAAAGACTCCGAACACCCCGGCCCATCCAGCCCCGCCCAAGGCGCTGATTACGTTGCGCGCGTTCTCGATGCGCTCACATCCAACCCCGACGTGTGGGCGCGCACGACGCTGCTGGTCAATTACGACGAGAATGACGGCTTCTTCGACCACGTTGCGCCGCCCGCCCCGCCATCACGCGACGCGGACGGGAAAATGCATGGCGCGTCCAGTGTCGACCTCGCAGGCGAATATCATCTCGTGAATTCCGCCAGTGAGAAAACATCGGAACGCGAGGATCTCATGGGCCGCCCGTATGGGGCCGGGCCCCGCGTACCTATGTTCGTCATCTCGCCCTTCGCGCGGGGCGGATACGTCAACTCCGAACTCTTCGACCACACCTCCGTTATCCGCTTCTGCGAAGCGCGTTTCGGCGTGACGGAGCCGAACATATCCGCATGGCGTCGCACCGTGTTCGGCGACCTGACCAGCTGTTTTGATTTCCAGACGCCAAATGGCGAGGCGGCGGCCCTTCCTGATACGACCGAACTCGCCTCCCGCGCCGCCGCCCTGCCGGGCCGCACCAAGCCCCCGACGCCCGATCAGCCGCTCACCCTGGTGCAGACTGCGGGCGCGCGCCGGTCGCGTCCGCTGCCCTATCACATCGACGTCTTGGAGCTGGATGGCGGCGAGCAACTCAAGCTGCGTTTCCAGAACCGGGGCAGGGCAGGCGTGGTGTTTCACGTTTACGATTGCCTGCGCCTCGATGCTCTGCCGCGCCGCTACACGGTGGAGGCGCAGAAGTTGCTGGAAGATGTGTGGCCCGAGGGCGCGTACAACGTGCAGGTGTTCGGACCCAACGGGTTCTTCAGAAGGTACGCTGGCGGCCCTGCGCTCGCCTGGGCGCCGCGGGTCAATACGCGCATCGAGCCGATGATCGGCGGGACGATCAACTTCACGCTTGGTTTCGAGATCGCAGCGCTTGGGGGGAAGAGTCCCATCCGCGTGACGCCGGGCGCCTATGCGGACATGTTCGAGATGAAGATGCTGACGCCGGTTGAGGTGGGCAAGCCGCCCGTTGTCGAGCACCGGTGGAGTCTGATGCATTCCGGCGGCTGGTATGACTTCGTGCTGAGACGCGACACCGATCTCGCCTGGGAGCGTCGCTTCGCGGGGAGGCACGAGATCGGCGTCGGGTCGCTCACCAGCGATCCCGCCATGGCTGGCGCTGCCGTGATGACCTGGGTCTGACGCACAAAAGAGAACGGCGTCGGATTGCTCCGACGCCGTTTCCTTGCCCCCCGGCAAACCTGGCGGCGAACCGCCAGGCTGAAGGTTGTTTTACGACTTGTAGTACATGTCGAATTCGACCGGGTGCGGATGGGTTTCCATGCGCAGCACGTCTTCCATTTTCAGATCGATGTAGGCGTCGATGAAATCGTCGTCCATCACGCCGCCAGCCTTGAGGAAGTCGCGGTCGGCGTCGAGGCTGTTGAGGGCTTCGCGGAGCGAGCCGCAGACGGTCGGGATGTTCTTCAGCTCTTCCGGCGGAAGGGCGTAGAGGTCCTTGTCCATAGACGGACCCGGATCGATCTTCTTCGCGATGCCGTCGAGGCCGGCCATCATCAGGGCCGTGAAGGTCAGGTACGGGTTCGACGCCGGATCCGGGAAGCGGACCTCGATGCGCTTGCCCTTCGGGTTGGCGCACCACGGAATACGAACCGACGCCGAGCGGTTGCGGGCCGAGTAGGCCAGCAGCACGGGGGCTTCGTAGCCAGGCACAAGGCGCTTGTAGGAATTGGTCGTGGCGTTCGAGAACGCGTTGATCGCCTTGGCGTGCTTGATGATGCCGCCGATATACCACAGGCACATCTGCGAAAGGTCGGCGTACTTGTCGCCGGCGAACAGCGGCTGGCCGTCTTTCCAGATCGACTGGTGGACGTGCATGCCCGAGCCGTTGTCCTTGTAGTAGGGCTTCGGCATGAAGGTGGCGGTCTTGCCGTACGAGTGCGCAACGTTGTGCACGATGTATTTGTACAGCTGCATGTTGTCGGCCATCTGGACCAACGTGTTGAAGCGCATGCCAAGCTCGTGCTGGGCAGGCGCAACCTCATGGTGGTGCTTCTCCGGCTGCAGGCCGAGTTCGCCCATCAGCGTCAGCATTTCCGAGCGCATGTCCTGCAGGCTGTCCACCGGCGGAACGGGGAAGTAGCCGCCCTTCGGTCCCGGACGGTGGCCCATGTTGCCGCCTTCATACGACTTGCCGGTGTTGTACGGCAGCTCGCGGTCGTCGAACGAATAACCCGTGTTGTTCGGGTCGGTGTTCCACTTCACGTCGTCGAACACGAAGAACTCGGCTTCCGGGCCGAAGTAGGCGATGTCGCCGAAGCCGCCTGACTTCAGATACATCTCAGCCTTTTTCGCCATCATCCGCGGGTCGCGGTTGTAGGCGGTGTTGTCGTTCGGGTTGAGAATGTCGCACATGATGGCGAGCGTCGTGTTCTGGAAGAACGGATCGATGCGCGCAGACGAGGGGTCCGGCATCAGCAGCATGTCGGACTCGTTGATCGCTTTCCAGCCGGCGATGGACGAACCATCGAACATCGTGCCGTCAACGAACAGGTCCTTGTCGACCATCGAGAGGTCGAACGTCACGTGCTGCATCTTCCCGCGAATATCGGTAAAGCGCAGATCGACGTACTGGACGTCTTTCTCTTTGATCATCTTGAAGATTGCGTCGGACACTTCGTGTCTCCCTCGTTTCACCCCGGCTCCCGGCGGAGCCGATCCAAAAAAAATTCCGTCCAATAGTCCTGGTTAGATAGCCTGGTCGCCGGTCTCGCCCGTGCGGATGCGGATGACCTCGGTGATTTCGGAGACGAATATCTTTCCGTCGCCGATCTTGCCAGTATGCGCTGCCTTGGTGATCGCGGTGAGCGCGGACTCAAGCTGCGTATCCGAAACAACAACCTCGATCTTCAGCTTCGGCAGAAAGTCGACGATGTACTCCGCGCCGCGATAGAGTTCCGTGTGGCCGCGCTGGCGGCCGAAGCCCTTGGCTTCAAGAACGGTCATCCCCTGAAGCCCGACGCCGTGAAGGGCTTCCTTCACCTCGTCCAGCTTGAACGGCTTGATGATTGCCTCGATTTTCTTCATCGCGGTGTTCCTGAGAGGCGCCGTTGCGGCGTCGGGGGAGCGCCCGTCTCCATGCACGATGAATCCGGGACTGAGATAGGTCAGGCGCCTGAAGATCGTGCGTCCAGATCACAGCTGACTAAAAACTGTGCATTGGCGCCCAATAGCGGGGCGCCACCGTCCCGGCTTATCCACAGACCCGACGCCGTGCGAACCGTGCTACAATCCCAAAACTGCAACAACCACAGGCTTTTTCGCGAATGATCTACCTCATCAGGCATGGTGAACCGGCCGGTAGTTACGGCGCCCATCCGAACCCCGGCCTTACGGAACTCGGCGCGCGCCAGGCCTTTGCCGCCGCCGAATCCCTCGCGAAGGCCGGGGCCAAACGGGCCATAACGTCCCCCTTGGCCCGCAGCCGCGAAACCGCCGCCCAGTTCGAAAAGCTGATGGAAACCCACGCCCGCATCGAAACCGGCGTTGGCGAGATCGTCACGCCGCCCGGTCTGGAAGACCGCGTCACCTGGCTCAAAGGCATAATGGCTGGAACCTGGACTGACGCCGGCCCGGCCCTGCAGGACTGGCGGCGCAGCGTGCTCGCCGCCGTCGATGGCCTGCCAGACGAAACCGCCGTCTTCTCGCACTTCATCGCCATCAACGCGCTCGTGAGCCTGCTGTCGAACGACGACCGCGTGGTCGTCTTCAAACCGGGCCACGCCTCGATCACGAAGCTCGATCGCCGCGGCGGAAAACTGGTCGTGGCGCAGCTCGGCGCTGAAGCTGCAACCATCGTCACCTGACATGACCCTCGCCATCCTCACCTGTGACGAAGTCCGCGCCGCCGAGCAGCGCGCTGTCGAGGCTGGCATCTCTCTCTGGGCGCTCATGCAGAAAGCCGGTCAGGCCTGTGCCGACGTCTTGCACGCCGAATTCCCGGAAGGCCGGGTCGTCGTCCTCGCTGGCCCCGGCAACAATGGCGGCGACGCCTTCGTGGCCGCTCAACGCCTGCGCGACCTCGGCCGCAATGTCTGGCTCTACGATCTCGCGCCAACGCAACAGCGCACTCCAGAAGGTATCAACGCCCTCAACGCCCTGACAGGCGCGCGTCAGCCACTTGAGGACATGCGCCTCACTCCAGATGATATCGTGCTCGACGGACTCTTCGGCGCCGGCCTCTCGCGCCCCCTGTCTGGAGAAGCCGCCTTCGCCGCCGAGCAGGTCAACGCATCCGGCTCAAAGGTCGTCGCGATCGATGTGCCGTCCGGCGTGAACGGAGACACCGGGGCCATCCCCGGCCCAGCCATCCGAGCCAACGTCACCGTCACCTTCTGCGCGAAAAAGCCAGCCCACGTTCTGCAGCCCGCAGCGTCGCTATGCGGCGAAGTCATCCCCGCCGAGATCGGCTTCGGCCGATTCATCAACGACGCTGCCCACGCCCTCCACGAAAACGCCCCCGCACTCTGGGCCAACGCCCTGCGCTGGCCCGAAGCCACGTCGCACAAGCATCAGCGCGGCCGCCTTGCGGTTGTCTCCGGCGGCCTCGCCAACACAGGCGCAGCGCGTCTTGCCGCTCATTCCGGCCTCCGCATCGGCGCCGGCCTCGTCACGCTGCTGTGCGCGCCATCCGCGCTCATCGTCGCCGCATCCTCAGTCACTGCCGTGATGACCAGCAGCTTTGCCGGCCCCGACGACCTCGTGGCGCAAACCGAAAGATCCTCAGCCATCATCATCGGCCCCGCCGCTGGCTTCACCGACGCCACCCGCGCCAATGTCGAAGCGCTATGCAGGGCAGGGCGCAGGCTCGTCCTCGACGCCGACGCGCTGACTGTCTTCGCCGATCAGGCCGATCACCTGCGAGCCATCCTGCCGGCTGCGTCCATCCTCACGCCCCACACCGGCGAATTCGAGCGCCTATTTCCCGGCCTCCTCGGCGGCTCCGTAAACAAGGTCGAAGCCGTCCGTACGGCCGCCCACCGCATCGGCGCAACGGTGCTCCTGAAAGGCGCCGACACCATCATCGCCGCGCCCGAAGGCCGCGCCGTCGTCAACACCCACGCCACACCCTTCCTCGCCACCGCAGGCTCGGGCGACGTCCTAGCAGGCATAGTCGGCGGCCTCCTTGCGCAGGGGCTGACTCCCTTCGACGCCGCCCGCGCCGCCGCCTGGCTCCACGGCGACGCCGGGTTCCGAGTAGGTCCAGGCCTCACGGCGGAGGATCTGGACGCGTCGCTCCGCGAAACCGTCCGCAACCTGTACGAAACCACCCACCCTACGGGCGAGTGAACAAGTCTAATCCGTAATGGCTAGCGCTTTGGCCTCGATCGCCTTATCAGTCGCCCCGCTGCGCGCGGGTGTGGCGGAATTGGTAGACGCACTGGATTTAGGTTCCAGCGGGGCAACCCGTGGGGGTTCGAGTCCCTCCACCCGCACCAGCCTCGCCCGGCAGCAGGGCCGGGCCGAGCGTCAGGTTTGCACCCGATCATCCCTTTACCATCAGGGGCTTGGCGGCGGCGCGCCAAAGCGCTGAAATGCCCAGAATCCCCGCATAGACAGTCCTTCGCGGCGTGTGTAAGACACCGCCTCCTCCCGCCCGGGCATCCCCCGCCGGCGGGGCTAACCATTCAGCTACATCTGGGGTTCCCTGATGAACGTCACCGAGACGAAATCGGAAGGTCTTTCGCGGGAATTCCGCGTAACCATTCCCAAGGGCGATCTCGCCGCGAAGCTCAATGACAAGATCACTGAGATGCAGCCGAAGATGAACCTGAAGGGCTTCCGCCCCGGCAAGGTTCCCGCAGCGCACATCAAGAAGATGTACGGCAAATCGATCATGGGCGACATCGTCAACGATCTCGTCAACGAAAGCTCGACCAAGGCCCTCGAAGAAAAAGCCCTGCGTCCCGCTTCGCGCCCCTCGATCCATCTAGACGTTGCGGCCGACAAGGTAGTCGCGGGCGAAGCCGACCTCGACTATCACATGAATGTCGAAGTCATGCCCGACTTCGAGCCGACGGATGTTTCAGCCCTCTCGATAGAGCGCATGGTCGCTGAGCCGACCGAGGAAGAAATCAACGATGGCCTCAAGCGAATCGCTGACAGCAACAAGTCCTACGCCACCAAAGAGGGCAAAGCCGAGAAAGACGATCAGGTCGTGATTGACTTCGTCGGCTCGATCGATGGCGAGAAATTCGATGGCGGCGCGGCTGAAGACATGCCGCTGGTGATCGGCTCCGGCCGCTTCATTCCCGGCTTCGAAGACCAGCTGATCGGTGTTTCCGCCGGCGACGAAGTGAACGTCAACGTCACCTTCCCGGAAGAATATCAGGTCGCGACCCTCAAGGGCAAACCGGCCCTGTTCGAGGTGAAGGTCAAGGCAGTCAAAGGTCCGAAAGAGACCGAGCTCAACGACGAATTCGCCAAGACGCTCGGCCTTGAAGACCTCGAAGCGCTCAAGGGCGCTCTCAAGAACCAGCTCTCAGGCGACCTCAACTTCGCGACCCGCCAGCAGGTGAAGCGCGTTCTTCTCGACGCCCTCGACGAGCGCCACGCGTTCGATCTGCCGCCGATGATGGTGAAAGCCGAGTTCGACCAGATCTGGGCCCAGTTCGATCAGGAAAAGAATGCCGGCCGCCTGTCGGAAGAAGACAAGGGCAAGTCGGACGAAGAGCTCCGCGCCGAGTACCACAAGATCGCTGAGCGCCGCGTGCGCCTTGGCCTGGTGCTGGCCGAAATCGGCCGCCGCGCCGGTGTTCAGGTCACGAACGAAGAACTCGGTCAGGTTCTCCGCCAGGAAGCCTCGCGCTACCCGGGCCAGGAGAAGCAGGTCATCGACTTCTACCGCCAGAACCCCGGCGCGCTCTCGCAGCTGCAGGCCCCGGTTTATGAGGAGAAGGTGGTCGACTACATCCTCTCCAAGGCGACCGTGACCGACAAAACCGTCACGCGCGAAGAGCTGATGAAGGAAGTGGGCGACGAATAATCGCCGTTTCCGACGATATACTTGGATAAACAGCTGAAATCGGATGGCCCGGGGCAGGGGGACTTGCGCCGGGCCACTCGCGTTCGGATATTGTTAGTCCCACCCGTGATTTGAGTCTCAACGGCCCCTGATGGGCCCGGAGTAGAAGAAACCGCCATGGACGACATGATTACCAAGGCCATGAACCTTGTTCCCATGGTGGTGGAGCAATCCAGCCGTGGCGAGCGCGCCTACGACATCTTCTCGCGTCTTCTGAAGGACAGGATCATCTTCGTGACGGGTGGAATCGAGGATGGCATGGCCACCCTGGTTACTGCCCAGCTTCTCTTTCTTGAGTCGGAAAACCCCAAGAAAGAGATCGCGATGTACATCAATTCCCCGGGAGGCCACGTCCATTCCGGCCTCGCGATCTACGACACGATGCAATACATCCGCAGCCCGGTTTCGACCGCGTGCATCGGCATGGCGGCGTCTATGGGCGCGCTTCTTCTCGCGGCAGGCGAGAAAGGCATGCGCTTCTCGACCCCGAATTCGCGCATCATGGTCCACCAACCGTCAGGCGGTTTCCGCGGCGTGGCCAGCGATATCGAGCGCCATGCCCTTGATATCCTTTCAGTTAAAAAGCGCCTGAACGAGATCTACGTTAAGCACACCGGCCAGCCCTACGAGACGGTCGAGAAGACGCTGGACCGCGATTCGTTCATGACCGCGTCCGACGCCCAAGCGTGGGGCATTGTGGACAAGGTTTACGAGAAACGAGCCGCTCCGGTCGATTAAGCCGGGTTTTTAGCAGTTTATGGCAGGTGAATGCGCAGCCTGTAACCTTGCGGCGCCCACCTTGCTATGATCGGATAGCCTGACTTGAACCTATCAATAACGATTGAAATATAGGATTCGAGACTTGGGCGCGGTGGGTTAATGCCCATGGGTTTGCACCCTTGGGTGTTTTGAGGTGTCGATGAACAAGAACACTTCCAGCGGCGACAGCAAGAACACGCTGTATTGCTCGTTCTGCGGCAAGTCCCAGCACGAGGTCAAAAAGCTGATCGCCGGACCGACCGTATTCATCTGCGATGAATGCGTCGAACTCTGCATGGACATCATCCGCGAGGAGTCGAAGACGGCTCTCGTGAAGTCGCGCGACGGCGTCCCCACGCCCCGCGAAATCTGCGACGTGCTCGACGACTATGTGATCGGCCAGTTCAAGGCCAAGCGCGTGCTCTCGGTTGCCGTCCACAACCATTACAAGCGTCTCAACCACTCGGCGAAGAACTCCGACGTTGAGCTCGCCAAGTCGAACATCCTCCTGATCGGCCCCACCGGCACGGGCAAGACACTGCTCGCCCAGACGCTGGCGCGCATCATCGACGTTCCGTTCACGATGGCCGACGCCACGACGCTGACCGAAGCCGGTTACGTCGGTGAAGACGTCGAGAACATCATCCTCAAGCTTCTGCAGGCCTCCGACTACAACGTCGAGCGTGCGCAGCGCGGCATCGTTTACATCGACGAGATCGACAAGATTTCCCGCAAGTCCGACAACCCTTCGATCACGCGCGACGTGTCGGGCGAGGGCGTGCAACAGGCCCTGCTGAAGATCATGGAAGGCACCGTCGCCTCCGTGCCTCCGCAAGGCGGCCGCAAGCATCCGCAGCAGGAATTCCTGCAGGTCGACACGACCAACATGCTCTTCATCTGCGGCGGCGCATTCTCTGGTCTGGATAAAGTCATCTCGGATCGCGGCCGCGGCACATCGATCGGCTTCGGCGCGACCGTCATCGACCCGGACGATCGCCGCACCGGCAAGGTGCTGGCAGGCTGCGAGCCGGAAGATCTCGTGAAGTTCGGCCTCATCCCCGAATTCATCGGCCGCCTGCCGGTCATCGCCACGCTTGAAGACCTGGACGAGGTTGCTCTCATCCAGATCCTCACCGAACCGAAGAACGCGTTGCTCAAGCAGTACCAGCGGCTCTTCGAGATGGAGAACGTGACGCTCACCTTTACCGACGACGCGCTCGCCGCCGTCGCCCGCCGCGCCATTCAGCGCAAGACCGGCGCCCGTGGCCTCCGCTCCATCATGGAAGCCATCCTGCTCGACACGATGTTCGAACTGCCCAACCTGCGTGGCGTCGAGGAAGTGGCGATTAACGCCGAAGTGGTCGAAGGCCGGGCTCGCCCGCTCTATGTCCACGGTTCTGAAGGGCAGTCGGCCAGCGCTTCTTAAGCCGGCCTACCCAAATTGGTTTGCAGAAGGCCCGCCCTCCAAGGCGGGCCTTCTCACATTCCGCGTGAGTCATTCCGCAACGTTGTTCGCGCCACCGTCGCAACGATTCGCCTCTAACACCGCTCGAGCCATGAACTGTGGACAACAGCGTAAACCGCACCACATCCTTCACTGAGGCGCAAATACACCTGTAAAATCATGCGTCACTTGCGTGGGTTGAACCCGGGCCAGTGACGGGCCACTTTGATCCTCAAGTGAATGTCCGGTCCGATCTTTTTCGCATGGCCCGGCCTTCCTCCCGCTCCCGCGCTTCAGTCAAGGCGAGGGCGGCGATGAAAGGAGACTACCAGATATGACAAACATCCTCCCAGTCCTGCCGCTGCGCGATATCGTGGTGTTCCCACGCATGGTCGCGCCGCTATTCGTCGGCCGCGACAAGTCTGTCCGCGCCCTCGAGGAAGTCGAGAAAGGCGGCGGCGAAATTCTGCTCGTCGCCCAGAAGGAAGCCGGGGTCGATGACCCGGCCGAAGAAGATCTGTATTCCGTCGGCGTCGTCGCGACGATCCTGCAACTCCTGAAGCTGCCGGACGGCACGGTCAAAGTGCTCGTCGAAGGCAAGCATCGCTCGCGTCTCGAAAAGCTCATCGACAAGGGCGACTACTACGCCGCCGAGCATTCTAAGATCGACGAGAAGCCCGCTGATAACGAAGAGTCCGCCGCTCTCATGCGCGCGGTCATCGAACAGTTCGACGGTTACGTGAAACTGAACCGCAAGATCCCGTCCGAAACCGTCGGTACGGTCAGCGCCATCACCGATCCCGGCCACCTGGCCGACGCAGTCGCGGCGCAACTCTCGATCAAGCTCGAAGACAAAGAGCAACTGCTCGAACTCATCGACGTGACCGAGCGTCTGGAGAAAGTCTTCTCGCTCATGGAAGGCGAGATCGGCATGCTCCAGATGGAGCGTAAGATCCGCAACCGCGTGAAGCGGCAGATGGAGAAGACGCAGCGCGAATATTATCTCAACGAGCAGATGAAGGCGATCCAGCGCGAACTTGGCGACGGTGATTCCGGCGGCGAGCGCGACGAGATCGGCGAACTCGAAGAGAAGATCGCCAACACTCCGATGTCGGACGAGGCTCGCGCCAAGGCCGAACAGGAAGTGAAGAAGCTGCGCCAGATGTCTCCGATGTCTGCGGAGTCCACCGTCGTGCGCAACTATCTCGACTGGATGGTCTCGCTCCCGTGGGGCAAGAAGAAGGAAGTCGTCAAGGATCTTCAGATCGCTGAAGACGTCCTCAACGCCGACCATTACGGCCTCGAGAAAGTCAAAGAGCGGATCCTCGAATACCTCGCGGTGCAGACACGCGCCAACAAGGTTCGCGGCCCTATCCTCTGCCTCGTCGGCCCCCCCGGCGTCGGCAAGACCTCGCTCGGCAAGTCGATCGCCAAAGCCACGAACCGCGACTTCGTTCGCGTGTCGCTCGGCGGCGTGCGTGACGAAGCCGAGATCCGTGGCCACCGCCGCACCTATATCGGCTCCATGCCGGGCCGCGTGATCCAGTCGATGAAGAAAGCGAAGACGGGCAACCCGCTCTTCCTGCTCGATGAGATCGACAAGCTCGGCCAGGACTATCGTGGCGACCCGTCATCGGCCCTGCTGGAGGTCCTCGACCCCGAGCAGAACGTCAACTTCAACGATCACTATCTCGAAGTCGACTACGACCTGTCGGACGTGATGTTCATCACCACCGCCAACAGCCTCAACATGCCTCAACCGCTCCTCGACCGGATGGAGATCATCCGCCTCGAGGGCTACACCGAGGATGAGAAGGTCGAGATCGCCAAGCGCCACCTCGTGCCAAAAGTGGTCGAGAACCACTCCCTGCGCGAAGGCGAATGGACGGTCGAAGATTCGGCCCTTCGCGACCTGGTCCGTTACTACACCCGTGAAAGCGGCGTCCGCTCGCTTGAGCGCGAGATCGCGAAACTGGCCCGCAAGGCTGTCCGCGAGATTGAACTCAAGAAAGCCACCACGGTCGTCGTGAACGCGGAGAACCTCGACAAATATGCCGGCGTCCGGAAATACCGGTACGGCATGGCTGATCGCGAAGATCAGGTCGGCGTCGTCACAGGCCTTGCCTGGACTGAAGTCGGCGGCGAATTGCTCACTGTCGAAGCTGTCCAGATGTCTGGCCGCGGCCGCACCACGGTCACGGGCAACCTGAAAGACGTGATGAAGGAATCCATCTCGGCTGCGCACAGCCTCGTTCGCTCCCGCGCTGTCCAGTATGGCATCCGTCCCCCCGTCTTCGACATGACGGACATCCACGTCCACGTGCCGGAAGGCGCAACTCCGAAGGACGGCCCGTCGGCGGGTATCGCGATGACAACTGCAATCGTCTCGCTGCTCACCGGCAACCCGATCTCGAAAGACGTCGCCATGACGGGTGAGATCACCCTGCGCGGCCGCGTCCTCCCGATCGGCGGCCTGAAGGAGAAACTGCTCGCGGCTCTGCGCGGCGGCATCAAGACGGTGCTGATCCCCGAAGAGAACGAGAAGGATCTCGTCGATCTGCCGGAGAGCGTCAAACAGGGCCTCACCATCGTGCCCGTCTCCACCATCGACCAGGTCCTCGCGCGCGCCCTCGTGCGTCCGCTGACCCCGATACAGTGGAGCGAGTCCGATGAAGCCGCCTACCGCAACGAACTACTCGGCCGCGGCGGCCCCAAAGGCTCCGAAGCCCAGCTTCCGCATTGATCTGAAAGACTGAATAGAAGGGCCCGCTGGAAACAGCGGGCCTTTTTGCTTTTCGTACCTATCCCCACGACCGTCATTCCGGACACGCGCAAAGCGCGTGAGCCGGAACCCAGGGGCCGCGCCCGCAACTCCTGGCTTCCCGCTCCCTCATCCTGAGCCTGTCGAAGGACGCTTCGCTACGGCCGGGATGACAAGCTCTGGTGATCACGAGATTGGGGGATGGAGCGATATCAAATTCGTAGGACAGCGAAAATTCTTCGCTCACGAATTCAATCACCTAGCCCAAAATAATGAGGGATAGCGCCCTCCAGATTCAACCGGGGCGGAGTTGAGGGTCATACTCTCACCCATGACACCGGCACAAACCCGCGCACACGGATTAGGAAC
>JAUYSA010000434.1 GCA_030696545.1 Hyphomonadaceae bacterium | reverse complement strand
GTCGGATCATTCACCTGCACCCGCATCTCGACCTTCTGGTCGATGATCGAGAACGAGGGAACCTGCTGGATATCGATGTTGCGATCGATCTCGTCGTCGCCCCCAACGATCAGCGCATGAACGGGCCCCAGCGGCTTCGCATCATCCGCATTCGCCGGCGCATCGTGGATCTGTCCGTCGGTAATCAGGATCGCGCCCGCAATCCGCTCGCGCGGCGCATCCGACAGCGCTGATTGCAGAGCCACATAAAGATCGGTGCCATCCGCGCCGGGGTCGGTCTCCGCAACCCGCAGCTCGAGCGTCTCGTCCGCCTCGATCGTCTTGCGCACGGCGTCATAGGCAGCCTGCGCCGCCTCCGTCCGCCCGCGGAAGTTCATGCTCTCCGAGCGGTCCATCACAACCGCGACGATATCCTTCAGCGGCTCGCGCTGTTCCTGGATCCACAACGGGTTCGACAGCGCCAGCGCCAGCACGGTCAGCGCCAGCGCGCGGAACAGCCAGGCCTTGCCGCGCAGATAGAAATACGTCCCCCAGAGGACGACCGCGCCGCCAACCAGCACCCACAGCACAAGCCATGGAATGAGCGGATCAAACGCAAGACGGGATGCTTCGAGCATGACTAGTCAGCCTTGTCCCGAGACGTCCCCAGCCGGTCGAGCAGGTCCGGAATGTGAACCTGATCTTCCTTGTAGTTCCCCGTGAGGATGTACATCACGAGATTGATCCCGAAACGGTACGCCATCTCGCGTGAATTTTCGCCGCCATCCATCGTACGCAGCGGCTTGCCGCTCCGGTCGATCGCCCATGCGCCCGCCCAGTCCGATCCGCCGATGAACAGGCCGGAGACGCCATCGCCGCGCCGCGTGTCGCGATCCGCAGCCCCGCTCTCGATCCACAGACGACCGTTCAGGCGTCCGGGGAAAGAGCGGATCAGGTAATAGCTCTTGGTCAGCACATGGTTCGCCGGCGCCGGCTGCAGCGGCGGCGCATCGATGCCCGCCAACAGCACCTGCAGGTTCTGCGAAACATCCCGCCCCGGTGCTGCATCGCGCGTATCGACAACGAACGCGCCGCCCGCACGCAGATAAGCATTCACCTTCGCCACTGCCGCCGCCGGCAAAGCCTTCGCGTTGCGCGGCACGGCGTAATAGATCATCGGATAGAGTTCGAGACTGTCGCGGGCCAGGTCCACGCCATGCGGCTGTTCCGGTTCAACCGACGTCCGCTGTCCAAGCTGATAGGAAAGGCCGAACAGTCCTGCGGCGGTGGTGTCATCAAGGCTGCGATCGCCCGTCTTCACATAGGCAAAGCGAAGATGCGCCGCCGCCTCGCGCGCCATCTGGTCCGCTGTCTGCGCCTCAGCCGGTTGCCCATTCAACGTCGCCGCCGCGACGAAGAATATCACCAGCGCACCCGCCGCCTGCCGTCCAAAGCGCGGCAACCTTCCCGCGAACGCCAGCGCGATCAGAAGATCCAGCGCCACAATGCCAAGCGCCAGCGCCAGCATCCATCCGCCTAGTCCAGCGCGTTCCACCACGGCTTCCTGTTCAGTAACCTTGGCAATCCCGGGCCACGTCTCAACCACTTGGGGCGCAGGCGCTCCCGCGTTCATCGCCCGCTCGCCGCCCGGCCCGGCATAGAGTCCCGGCGGCGTTGTCGGCCCCGGTCGCGTTGTCAGAAAGTCGGCCGCCGCCACCGGCGTTGCAGAACTCTGCGGCGGCGTCAGCACGCCAAATCCGTCCAGCACCCGCACGGGCGCCAGCGTGCCCTCGGTCCCCAACGCAGCCGCGCCAGAACGCTCGCCGCCGGATACAACCGAGCGGCGCAGCATCTCAACGAACGCGCCGGTATAGGGCAGGTCGGACCAGTCCGGGTCCGCAGTCACATGGAAAAGGATCAGCTCGCCACGCCCGATCCGGCGCGCCGTCACCAGCGGCGTGCCATCCGCCAGCCGCGCCCACGTAAGGCTGTCCAGCTCTGCCGAAGGATTGGCCAGCACCTGTTGGCGAACTGCGGTATCGGTCGGCTGCGGAATGCCTACGAACGGAGAGTTGCTGTCGAACGCCGCGATCCGCTGCGGCGTTTCCCACGACAGCGACGACCCAAGTGAGCGCGAAGTCGGGCGAAGGGGCACAGGCGTCAGCGAGTCATCCTGCGCCGCAAGGCGCGGACCGGCAAAGCGGATCAGCACGCCGCCCTTGTCGATCCATTCCGTCAGCCGTTCTCGCGTAGCGTCATCAATTGTCCCACGGTCGCCGAGGATGATTGCATCAATCGGCGCATCCAGAAGATTGGCCAGCTTCTTCTCGGTCAGCTGCGCATAGGGCTGCAAAGCCTTGCGCACATAGTAGTGCTCAGACAGCAGCGGCTGCGCCTCGTCGCGCGTGTCGGCGAGCCCGACATGCGGCCGCCGCGCCGTATCATCCCACAGCCAAACGCCGCCCGCCGAAGGCGAGCCGCCAATGCGGAACCGCGCCACACGGTTCAGCGCCGCCGCCGGAATGGCGAATAACGCATCCGCCGTCATCGACCCACCTTCAAACGAAATCCGCGTCGACGCGATCGAGGCGCCCTCAGCCGTCTCGGCAATGATATCCGCCGTCGCTCCGGGCAGGCTGTTCGCCCGCACCACGGAAACCCGCGCGCCCTCGGCCGATGAATCCGCAGAGGTGATCGCAAACGCATTCTTGGGCCGCGTCACGCGAACTTCCGTCGCCGACTTGGCGCTCAATCCGCGCGCAAAGGCATCGCTGTCGTCATTGTTGAAGCCATCCGTCGCCCAGATGATCCGGCCCGGCTTCAGCCCCGTTTCATCCAGCTTCTTCAGGGCTGCAAGACGATCCGGCAACCACGCCGCCGGTCGCGTATTGCGCAGCAGTTGTCGCGCCGTTTCCGCATCAAGCACTTCGGAAGGATCGCGCGTCACTTCGCGCGGCGCCGTGAACATCACATGGATGCTGCCGCCATCCTGCGATGTCTCATCAACCGCAGACGTCGCTGTCCGAACCACGTCACGCCAGCGCTCGGCGCTGGTCCAGCCATCATCGACGACGATCAGCGTTCCGCCGCTCGTGTTGATCTGCGCATTCGGCGCCCATGTCGGCCGCGCAAAGCCCAGGATCGCCAGCGCCAGCGCAATCATCCGCAGCAGTAGCAGCCACCACGGCGTCCTCGCCGGCGTCTCTTCATCAGGCTTCAGGTCGTCCAGCAGCGCCAGCGAGGGCAGGGCGAACCGCTTCGGCTCCGGCGGCGTCGCGCGCAGCAACAGCCAGAGGAGCGGCAAAGCCAGCAGGCCGAGCAGCGCCCAGGGTTGGAGGAAGAGGAAAGGCCCAAGGCTCACGCTGCGGCTCCGCTCTGTGCAAAGCCATGGGCCAGCAGGCCCAGCGGTGTGCGCGCTTCTTCGCTGGTCACATGGCTCACAAACCGCCAGCCCAGCTCGCCTGCCAGACTTAGCATGTCCGCGCGGCGTTGCGTGAATTTGTCGAGATAACCCTCGCGGATCGACTCCGCGCGCCCGATCAGCCGTTCGCGATCCTGTCCCGGCCGGAAAAACCGCACGCGGCCGTTGAACGGATAGGCTTCCTCGATTGGATCGCACACCTGCAGCAGCACGCCATCCCGGCACTTCGCTGCGATGGGCGTCAGCCGCGCGCGCCACTCTTCCAGCGGCGAATAGAAATCGCTGCAGATAACCGCCGCCGCCGTATCGCGCGGCGGTTTCGGAAACGGCATCTCTGCCTTGAAGTTGCGAACATCCTCGCCAACCCGCGAGGGCGCACGCGCACCTGAAACCGCGCCACGCCCGCCGCCAAGCGCGCCACATCGCTCGCCCGAGCGCGACAGCGCGCCCGCCAACGCCATCGACAGCAGCAGCGCGCGATCAGCCTTGAACGGGATCATAGCGCCGCTCGACCAGTTGAACCCGGGTGAAGGATCAACCCAGAACAGGAACACCCGCGCCGTCTCCAGCTCGGTCTCCCGCACGAACAGATGTTCCTCGCGCGCAGACCTGCGCCAGTCCACGCGATCCGCGCCATCCTCGGATGTATGCCGCCGATACTGCCAGAAGTTCTCGCCCGTGCCCGACTTGCGCCGCCCCGCCGATCCCATATGCGCCGCGCTGGCAGCCCGCGCACGCGTGGTCAGCGTGCCCAGATCGCCCGCAAGCGCGGACGCTTCGGCTTTCAGTTGACTAAGAGGCGCCTGTGGCACTGTGGGGAGGTCCTTGGGCGTTAGGCGGCCTTGGAAGCGAGTTCCTGAATCAGCGACGAAAGCGTTCCACCCTGTCCCGTGGGATCATAAGCCAGCGCCATGCGGTGGCCGAGCGCGGGCTCTGCCAGCGCTTCAATGTCATCAAGCGACGGCGCAAGACGTCCACGCAGCAGCGCACGCGAGCGCGCCGCCAGCATCAGCGCCTGACCCGCACGCGGGCTCGGACCCCAATCCACGCGCTTCTTCACCTGCGGATGATCCGACTGCTCCGGCCGCGCCGAACGCACCAGCCGCAGGATCGCCTCTAGCACCGTCTCCGGCACGGGCATCCGCCGCACAAGGTTCTGCAGGGCAATCAGCTTCTCGGCATTCAGAACCGGCTGCACCGTCTGGTCGCCCATCCCCGTCGTCTCGACGAGAATGCGGCGCTCGGTCTCCGAGTCCGGATACGTCACATCAACCTTCAGCAGGAAACGATCCAGCTGCGCTTCGGGCAGCGGATACGTGCCTTCCTGTTCGATCGGGTTCTGCGTCGCCAGCACGTGGAACGGCTTGGGCAGGTCATAGCTCGCCCCCGCCACCGTAACATGCCGCTCCTGCATCGCCTGAAGCAGCGCCGACTGCGTCCGCGGCGAAGCGCGGTTGATCTCGTCCGCCATTAGCAGCGAGGTAAAGATCGGCCCC
>JAUYSA010000363.1 GCA_030696545.1 Hyphomonadaceae bacterium | reverse complement strand
CTCGTGACCGGCTTGGTCATCGAGTAGATGCGGAAGAGGCTGTCGTTGGTCATCGGCGCGCCGGTTTTCGGATCGCCCGACTGGACGCCGTGCGACTTGAACGCGGCGATGTCGCCGCCCTTGCCGAGGAGGTAGGTGACGCCGGCGACGTCCTGGTCGGCCACGGCCTTGGCGAGGCGCGAGTCGAGGGCGGCGAGGCCTTCGGCGGTGAAGCCGAGCGTTGTGGGGTCAGCGACGGCGGCGGTGGGCCAGGCGGCGTTGTCGGACGGCTTGGCCGCTACGGCTGCGGGTGCGGCTGGCGCTGCGGGTGCATTGTCGCTGCAGGCAGCAAGTACGGCAAAGGATACGGCTGCCAACAGCAGGCGTGATCCCATCATGAGTGGGCGCTTGGACATCTCTTCCCCTTTAATGCGCCGGCTCTCGGGCCGGTCGGCAGGGGCGGACAATAAGACTGATTACACCCAAACGCCAAGGACGCGGGGTCAACACTCCCGAAAGCGTGAAAGCCACCAGAAGGTGTAGTGTTAAGGGCGTGGACCAACTGTAATGTCCGGCAAGACGCGGCGCCGGGGATGAACCCGACGCCGGCCTGCCTGATGCGTTAGTGGGCCGGTTCGAGTTCTTTCGCGGGTGCGGCAGCGGGGGCTGCGGCAGCTGCGGCCGGCTTCAGCGCGTCGAGGATGAGCTTGCCGCTGTCATTGCGGAAGTTCATGGCGCCGGGGCGGCTGCCGCCCATCTGCTGGACGAGGCCGACGAAGAAGATGTCGTTGACCGGGTCGATCCAGAAGATCGTGCCGGCAGCGCCGCTCCAGTAGAACGTGCCCTTGCCGAACGGGTTCTGGCCGGCTTCCGGATCTGTATAGACCGCGAAGTCGAGGCCGAACTTCTGGCCCGGGCGGCCGGGATTGGCGGCCGTGCCATCTGAGTAGATGCCGAGATCGCCGATATGGTTCTGCGCCATCAGCGCGATCGTTTCCGGCTTCACGATCGTGGCTCCCGCCAGCGTGCCCTTGTTGAGCAGCATCTGGGAGAAGCGCGCATAGTCGTGCGCCGTCGAGACCAGGCCGCCGCCGCCGGATTCCATTTCGCTGGCTGTGTCATAGCGGGTGAACGGCGGCTGTTCGGTGACTTTCAGAGCGTTGGTGGCTTTGTCCCACGTATAGATGTCTGCAAAGCGCGCGGCCTTGTCTTCCGGCAGGATGAAGGACGTCTCGTTCATGCCGAGCGGCGTGAAGATGTTGGCCTTCAGATAGTCGCCGAACTTCTGGCCGGAGATCTTCTGGACGAGATAGCCCTGGATATCGACCGAGACCGAATACGACCAACGCGTGCCCGGGTCGTAGATCAGCGGGATAGCGGCGATCTTGGTCATCATCTCGTCGAGGTTCTTCGACAGGAGAACCTTCTGGTCGCGGAATGCCGTGTTGACGGGATCATCGCCGCCGAGGCCGTAACCGAAGCCTGCCGTATGGCTCATGATCTCGCGCATCGTTGCGGGACGCGAGGAATCCGCGAGCACGGGTTGGCCGCCCTGCATGACGGGCTTGCCGTCCTTGAAAGTGAGGACTTTCAGGTTGGCGAGTTCGGGGGCGTATTTCGTAACCGGATCATCAAGTTGCCACTTGCCTTGCTCGTAGAGTTGCATCAGCGCGATGCCGGTGACTGGCTTGGTCATCGAGTAGATGCGGATGATCGAGTCCTTGGTCATCGGCGTGCCGGTCTTGGGATCGCCGGACTGGACGCCGTAGGCGTTGAACTGCGCGATGTCTCCGCCCTTGCCGAGCACGGTGACGATGCCGGCGAAATCCTGATCGGCGACCGCCTTGGCGAAGCGCGCATCGAGCGCTGCGAGGCCTTCGGCCGTGAAGCCCAGCGTCGTCGGATCGGCGACTGCAGCAACCGGCCAGGCCGGATCGTCGGACGGCTTGGGCGCGACGGCGGCTGTTTCAGCGGCCGGAGCGGCTGGCGCGGGATCACCGCAAGCGGCGAGGACTGCGAAGGATACGGCCGCCAACAGCAGACGCGATCCCATCATCAATGGGCGTTTGGACATCTCTTCCCCTTTTTCCGCGGCTCTGGGGCCGATCGGTTCGGGCGGACCATAAGATCGATTTTACGTGCCCGACTAGGACGCGGCGGAAGGTTCTCGAAAGCGTGAAAGGTCGGGAATTGGGGCGGGAGACGCGTTTAGCTCTTGCTTCTTGCGAACGAATTGCAATCTGGAAGGTAGCGTGGCTAGGGTCGCGCCGTAGCCTTTAGCCTGACTGGCCAGCGCCGATGACCGATCCCCAACCGAAAGGACATCCGCTGACCCGGCCGTTTTTCTTTGTGCTGGGACTGATGTTCGTGGGGCTGGGCGTACTGGGCTACATCCTGCCGGTGATGCCGGGGACGATTTTCCTGATCATGGCGGCGGGGTGTTTCGCCCGGTCGTCACGGCGGCTGGAAGCGTGGATCGAGGGCCATCCGAAGTATGGGCCGACGGTGGTGGCGTGGCGGCGGCACGGGGCAATACCGCGCAAGGCGAAATATCTCGCGATCGGGATGATGACGCTGTCGTTCGCGGCCTTGGCGATCACGCACCCGCCGGCGCTGTGGTTTTGGCTGACGGGCGCAGTGCTGCTGGCTTGCGCGCTTTTCGTCGCGTCGCGGCCCGAGGGGCCGAGGGCGGCGCCTTAGCGCTGTGAGGTAGCGCTCACTTCACAAAACCGGCGCCACGCATGCGCGGCTGATCCAGCGTTCGGCGTGCAGCGTAACGATGGCCACGCAGGGACAGACAATGGCACGGCGCGAGGAGATCGGGCTGTTCGCTGCGTGCTTTTTGCTTGCAGGAGTAGAGCACCATGTTTCGCAAACTGATTACGACCGCGGCCATCGCGATGGCCACCACATCTGCCGCGTATGCGCAGGATTGGTATGTTGGCGGCTCCATCGGCATCCTGACTCAGGACGATTCCAGCAATGCTGGAACGACGGGGGCCTTCACCACCGGCAATGGTTCGCCGGCGGTTCCCAACGGCACGGCAGTCGCTGCAGGTACGCCGTATGGATGGAATACCGAGTTCGAAGACGGGATGGCCGCCTCAGTTGAAGCCGGACTGCGATATGGCGGCGGTCTTCGTTCCGGGATCGAGCTGGCCTACTCCAAGGCCGATGTGGACCGCCATTCGGGTGTCACGCTCGGCGGCACTGTGATCGATGGCGTTGATGCGGCGGTGCTGACTGGCTCGGCGACGCAACTTGGCGCAACGGTTGGCGCCGTTGTCGACGATGGACGCGGCGAGATCACAAACACGGCCATCTTCGCGAACGCGTATTACGACTTTGATCTGGGCAATGGCCTGAAGCCCTATGTCGGAGCGGGCATCGGCTTTGCGCAGGTTGAGGTGGATTACAGCCCGTCTGGCGTTGGCATCATCAACGATGACGACACCGCATTCGCATGGCAACTCAAGGGTGGTCTGACCTGGCAGTTCGACCCGCGCTGGGAAGCCTATGGCGAATATGCCTACCGGCAGACCGACGATATCTCGTTCGACAATCAACTGTTCCCGGGAACGCTGGATATCGAGAATTCGCAGTCGGTGGTTTCGATAGGTCTTCGCTATCGCCTCTGACCACAAAAGCCGAACAATCGATGGCCGAGCCTGAGGGTTTCCCAAGGCTCGGCCATTTCTTATTCGTGATCAGCCAACGCGCTTCCACACTTCGGCGAGGATACGGTCGCGGCCACAGCTCTGGCGGTAAGCGTCGTAGTTTTCTTTGTTCCGCTTCGCGTAGTTGCGGTGATACCGCTCCGCTGGCCAGAAATCGCCGAGAGGCAGGATCGGCACGATAACCTTGCCATCGACGCGCCCGGAGGCGGCGATCTTGGCCTTCGAAGCTTCGGCGGCGGCTTTCTGTTCGGGCGTGACGAAGATGGCGGGCGCGTAGCTCTGGCCGCGATCGCAGAACTGGCCGTAGGCGTCGGTCGGGTCGACCAGCGGCCAGTAGCGCGAGAGAAGTTGTTCGTAGGTGATCTTCTTCGGATCGAAGGTGACGCGCACGGATTCATAGTGGCCGGTGCGGTGCATCGCAACCTCACGATAGGTCGGGTTCTTTTCCTTGCCGCCGGTGTAGCCCGACTCGACGGAGATCACGCCGGGCAGATGCTGCATGTCGCTTTCCATGCACCAGAAGCAGCCCCCGGCGAAAACCGCCTGCTGTTTTTCCTGCGCGAAGGCGGCGGGAGCGGCTGCGGAAAAGATCAGGGCGAAAAGGGCGATGAGGAAACGCATGAGGACAAGCTCCGGAACCTTGCGTGTTACGTGGTTTATACACGCCGGGATCGCAAGACGCTACATCAGCGGTCTCGGGGAGTTGACTGGCGTCGTCTGCACCTGGCGCTATACTTGTTCAACTATAACGAAAACCGCAGCGGAGCGGGCCTTCAGGGTGCGGTTTCATCGCCATAGTGATGCGGCCTCTCGCGGGCGTGATGCAGTTCAAGGGTGTGCCGGGCCGGTTTCGCCACTAGGTAGATGACCAGACTCTATAATTTGATGGGGAGCTTGCCGTTATGCGCCTGCGTTCATTCGCCATGATTTCTGCCGCCGTTGGAGCGATGGCCGCCGGGCTGGTTGCCGTAGCGCAGCCACCCGCTGAAACACGCGACGGCAACAAGTCTGGCCACAAGCCGGCGTTTGCCAACCAGACGCGTGCGCCGGCGCTGACAACCGACACCAAGTTAGAGGTTGTGGAAGTCGCCAAGGGGATTGTCTCGCCATGGTCGGTTGAGTTCCTGCCGGGCGGCAAATTCCTGATCACGGAGCGCCTCGCAGGCCAGTTCCGCATCGCGGACAAGGATGGCAAGCTTTCGCCGCCGATCAAGGACGGCGTGCCTGAAGTGGTGGCGCGCGGACAGGGCGGGCTGCTGGACGTAGCGCTCGATCCGAATTTCGCGACCAACCAGACGATCTACTGGAGCTACTCCGAGCCGAAGGCGGACGGAACCAACAACACGGCCGTCGCCAAGGCGAAGCTGGTTGATGGCGCACAGCCGAAGCTTGAGAATGTGCAGGTCATCTATCACCAGCGGCCGTCGCTGAATTCGCCGCTGCACTTTGGCTCGCGACTGGTGTTCGCGAAGGATGGCACGCTGTTCGTGACGCAGGGCGATCGGTCGGTTCCAGCGGGGCGCGTGCAGTCTCAGGATCTCAAGAGCGGTATCGGAAAGATCGCGCGCATCAATACGGACGGCACGATCCCGAAGGATAATCCCTTCGTTGGCAACAAGGACGGCGCGTTGCCGGAGATCTGGTCTTATGGCCACCGCAACGTGCAGGGCGCCTTCCTGCATCCCGTGACTGGCGAGCTGTGGGAGCTTGAGCACGGTCCGCAGGGCGGCGACGAGATCAACATCGCCCGGAAGGGCAAGGACTATGGCTGGCCGACCATCACCTATGGCGTCGAATATGGCGGCGCGCACACCAAGATCGGCGAAGGCGCGGCGAAGGCCGGGATGGAGCAGCCGCTCTATTACTGGGACCCCGTGATCGCGCCGGGCGGACTTGCCTATTACAACGCCGACCTGTTCCCGAAATGGAAGGGAAACGTTTTCGCTGCGGGCCTGAACGCCGACTATGTCGCGCGGCTGACCATGGACGGGGAAAAGGTGAAGGGCGAAGAGCGCCTGAAATTCTCTGACAAGAAAGAGCGCTATCGCGACATCGGCGTGGGGCCGGATGGCGCGCTCTATGTGCTGACGGACGGACCCGAGGCGCGGCTGCTGAAGGTCGTACCGAAGAAATAGGGCGCAACCGAAAGAAACGGGACTGCCGGGCGGGAGCCCGGCGGTTCGATGCCTAGACGATCTCGTCCAGCCACGCTGGCAAGCCGCCAAGCGTTTCCACTTCGCGATAGCGCGGATTGCCCTCCGGCTTTTCCGCGCGCTCGTGCTCCCAGACCAGCGGGTAGGGGACGAGGGCCGCATAGCCGCCGGCGGCGAGCATCGGAAGAATATCCGACTTCACGGAATTGCCGGTCATCAGCGAGGTCTCGGCCGAGCCGCCATGGCGGGCGAAGGCCTTTGTGTAGATCTCCGGCGTCTTCTCCGAGACGATCTCGACGCCGGAAAAGTGTGAGCCAAGGCCGGAGGCGGCAAGCTTGCTCTCCTGATGGAAGAGGTCGCCCTTGGTGATGAGGACGAGGCGGCCGCGTTCCTTCAGCGCTTTCAGCGCGTCCTCAACGCCGGGCAGGGGCTCGATCGGATGGGTCATCATCTCGCGGCCGGCGCTCAGCAGTTCCTGGATGACTTTCGTTGAGACATTGCCCGCGCTGACTTCCAGCGCGGTCTGCAGCATCGAGAGCGTGAAGCCCTTCGCGCCATAGCCGTAGGTCTTCATGTTCTCGCGTTCGATGGCGGCGAGCTTGGCTTCGAGCGCATCCTCGTCCGCGAAATCGGACAGGAGTTCGTTGAACCGCTTGTGGGTCAGCCGGAACACGGTTTCCGT
>JAUYSA010000245.1 GCA_030696545.1 Hyphomonadaceae bacterium | reverse complement strand
AAGCAGACATCACCGGCCCATTGACCGAAGGTGTTCGGTGCTTCGGTTCGAATGCTAGGGAAGACCTCGGGTTCAATATCAAGAAACTCGGGGATGCGGCCGCCGAAGCGCTTGGTCCTGCGCTTGAACGGGTTGCGAATGATGAATCGCGCTGCGCGCCGCTGCGGGAGGCTGCCCGGGAGCTCGCCGCGACCTATGTGGTCGTGCCTGAGCCATCCGCGGGGCAACAGGCTTCTGTCTCCTCGCGGCTGGTTGTCGAGCAGACACTGGCGGAGGCTGACCGCAATGCGGCTAGCCTGAAGTTCGAAGTGGGGCCGCCGCCCCGGAATATGACGAAAGGGCGGGGGGCTGTATCTCTGCCGCGTTCGTAAACGATACAACTGCCGCGCGAACACGCGGCGATTGCTAATTCAACTGCGGGGCGAGGCTTAAGCCGTCTCCGGCCCCGATCTTGCTACCCGCGAACTACACGGAACGCTCCAAAAAGGTCAAAGCCAATGAAGTTGGGTCTTAAACATCTCCTGCTGACGACTGCGCTGGTTGGCGTTCTCGCGCCGGTTGCATCAGCTCAGGACAACCCGTTCCTGCGCGGCCGTCACGTCGCCGTCACCGACCGCGCTCAGCCGGAGTATGACCCCGAGCCCATCCAGGTCGGTTCATTCAATATCGCGTCGAACCTGCTCGCTGCGGCGGAATTCAACGACAACGTTTTTGGAACGCCCACTAACACCGTGGAAGACACGATCATCCGGATCCGCCCGGAAGTCGTCGCTACGTCGACCTGGTCGGTCCACGCTCTCAGCGTGGGCGCCAATGTCGATCACCGCGAGTACACCGGCGAAGGCAGCGAGACCTCGACAGACTACAATCTGTTCGCGAATGGCCGTCTCGACGCGACCCGCAACTTGAACTTTACCGCCAACGCGTCCACGGGCCAGAGCACCGAGCCGCGTTACGAGCCGGGCAGCCAGGGCAGTCCGGAACCGGCGCAGAACCAGTACCTTGCCGCCGATATTGGTGCGACTTTCCGCTCTGACCGCCTGCTGCTGCAGGCCCGCGTCGGCACGCGCGACAATGACTATCAGAGTTTCTATGCACAGCGCGACTCGGTCGAGACCTCCGTATCAGGCCGCGTTTCCTACGCCATCTCGCCAGATCTCGCAGTCTTCGGCGAAGTCAGCCAGACCGACTACGAATATGATCAGTCCATCATCAACCGTGACGGCAGCCAGCTGGCCTATCGAGCCGGTGTCAGCTTCGAACTGTCGGCTCCGTTCCGTGGCGAAATCGCTGTCGGTCAGGTGACAGACGAGCGTGATGCTCCGGGCGTCGCCGATTCCGAATCGCTCAGCCTCGATGCCGCAGTATATTGGTTCCCCACGCAGCTAACGACGCTCACTTTCCGCGGCTTTGCCGGCATCACGGACCCGGGTATCACGGAGGCTCTTTCCGCCGACACGCAACGCTACTCTGTGCGCGCCGATCACGAACTGCTTCGTAACGTGCTGCTGTTCGGCGAGTTCGGCTTCGGCAACTACAAGTTCAACGCGGCGCCGGGCTTCCCGCTCTTTGATCGCGAAGACAAGTTCTTCGATGCGGCTGTCGGCGCTGCCTACAAGCTCAACAAGCACGCCCGCGTCGAAGTCGGCTATCGTATGCGCACCAACGATACGTCGGGCGTTACTTCCTACGATATAGATCAGAACGTCATCAGCGTTGGCCTGAGAGTCTTCCCTTAGGTCGCGACAAGACGACCGCGTAGATAGCAAACCGGAGCAAGACCGTTGAACAAGGTCTATCCCATCGATGTAACGTCGGGTTATCCGCGCGGCGCGTCTCCTCTGCCGTCGGCGCCGCTTGAAAGCGAGAACGTCATCAGCGTTCAGCGTGTGGTGCGCGCCCTGCGCCGCCGCGCGAGCCTGATGATCGCGGTGTTCGTTCTCACCTTCGCTGCGGTCGCGATCCACGCGTCCCAGCTCAAGCCGTCCTACACGGCCACGTCGCGCGTCATCGTCAACACGCAGGACCAGAACGTCGTCGATATCGGCGCCGTTCTGTCCGGCCTGCCGTCCAGCTCCAGCATGCTCGACACCGAAGCCGAGATCCTGCGCAGCCGCACGCTGATCGAGAAAGTCGTCAAGCGCCTCGACCTCGTCAACAGCCCGGAGTTCAACTGGAGCCTGATGCCGCCCAGCGACTGGGACGTCCGCATGGACCAGGTCAAAGGCTTCGTCAAAGGACTGTTGCCTTTCGGCAGGAGCGACGTCGCTGTTCCGCCGCCGCCCCTGCCAGGCTCACCTGAAGCTATCGAGGCTGAACGCGCTCAGCTGGATGGTGTAATTGACGCCGTACGCGGCCGCATCGGCGTCAACCGTCTTGGCCCCACTTATATCATCGAGATCAATGCAACGAGCGGCAATCCCAAGATGGCCGCAACGCTCGCGAACACGCTCGCGGAAGTCTATCTCGACAACCAGCTCGAAACCAAATTCCAGGCAACCAAGCGCGCGCAGGAGTGGCTCAACGAGCGCCTTGCTGTCCTTCGCGAGGAGCTGCGTGAAGCAGAAAGCAAGGTGGAAGCACATCGCGCGTCCACTGGCCTGCTTCGCACAGGCGACACCACGCTGACCGAGCAGACGATCCGCGACATCAACTCCGAACTCACGCAGGCGCAGTCTGACTACGCCGCGAAGAGCGCCCGCCTGCGCAACATGAACGAGCAGATGCGCGCCAATCGCGGCATCGAAACCATCGCGGAAGCACAAAGCTCCGGCGCGATCGCCAGCCTGCGCAATCAGCAGACGACTCTCTCGGCCCGCAAGGCAGATGTCATCCGCCGCTACGATATTCGCCACCCGGAATATCAGAAAGTCATGGCTGAAGAAGCCGACAACAACCGGCAGATCGAGGCGGAGCTTCAGCGCATCGCGTCGTCGCTGGAACAGGAAGTCTTGATCTCACGCGAGCGCCTGAACAGCCTGCAGGGCAGCTTGAACCGCGCCAAGGGCGAACTTGCCGGCAACAACCGCGCTGGTGTTGAGCAGGCCGCGCTCGAGCGCGATGCCCAGGCGACGCGTACGCTGTTTGACGAATTCAACAACCGCTTCAAGGAAACCGGCGAACTCGAAGGCATCACTGATGCTGACGCCGTAATCGACAGCTACTCACCCGTGCCGACCTATCCCAGCTTCCCCAACACGCGTTTGAACCTCATGCTGGGCTTCATGCTTGGCCTGGCGCTGGCTGGCTTGGCAGCGGTGATCATGGAGTTGCTCGACAATTACATGTCATCGCCCGAGGACGTGGAGCTTGTTTCGGGTGTCCCCTTTATCGGCCAAATCCCGCTTTTGCCGGCTGCCGGCAATTTCACGAAGGCGAGGGTGAAGCCCGCTGAATACCTGATCGACAAGCCGCACTCCGGCTTTGCCGAAGCCTACAGGCACCTGCGCGCCTCGATCATGTTCGCTGACATCGACAAGGCTGCGAAGACCGTGGCCGTGGTCTCCTCGCTGCCCAGCGAAGGCAAGACGAGCATGACCTTCTGCCTCGGCCGCATGGCTGCCATGTCCGGCACCAAGACGATCGTGGTCGATGGCGACATCCGCCTCCGCCAGCTTACCGAAGTCTCCGGCGTGAAGGCCGACGTCGGCCTTCTGGAATACCTCTTCGGCGAAGCCCGCCTCGCAGAAGCAATCCAGACCGACGAACAGACCGGACTGCACATCCTGCCGCTCACCGATCGCCAGCACACCCCACGCGACGTGTTCGGCAGCCGCGCCTTCGACGCCTTGCTCAGCATGCTGCAGCAGACCTACGACCTGATCATCATCGACACCGGACCGATCCTGCTGATGGCGGAAACGCGCGTCGTCACATCGAAGGTCGATCAGGTTGTCGTCGCCACGCGCTGGCGCAAGACGCATCGCGGCACGCTGCGCGAAACAATGAAAATCCTGCGCGACTTCCACGCCAACGTGGCCGGCGTCGTGCTCACCTTCGTGGACCTGCGCAAGCGCTCACACCACGCTTACACAAGCGCGAACTACAAGGCGTACGCAAAATACTACCACGACAAGTAAAGTTGCCGGGGGGCAAAGAGGCGCTCTGCACTGTCACGGTGCGGGGCGCTTTTCTTTTCAGGCCAGCGGCTTCAACGCTTGATCCAGATCGGCAATCAGATCCGCCGGATCTTCGAGGCCGATCGAAAGCCTGATCAACGGCCCGCCATAAGCCAGCTTCACCGTTGAGCGCTTGAGCTGCGGATCGCAATGGATCGCAAGGCTCTCGAAGCCACCATACGAAAAGCCAAGGCCAAACAGTTCAAGTGCATCAAGGAAAGCATGCGTCTGCTGGGTCGAAGACGCCTTCAGCACGATGCCGAACAATCCCGAAGCGCCGGAAAAATCCCGCTTCCACAGCGCGTGTCCCGGATCATCTTCAAGCGCCGGATGAAGCACGCGCTGGATAGCTGGATGCGTTTTCAGCCACCGCGCAACCGCCAGCGCAGACGCCTGGTGGCGATCCATCCGCAGAGCAAGCGAACGCGCCCCGCGCAGCACCGTATAAGCATCATCTGCAGAGACGTTGCTGCCCAGATCGGCAATCGTTTCCTTCAGACGGGCCATCAATGCTTCGTCGTTGGTGAAGATCGCGCCGTTCAGCACATCGGCGCCGCCGCTGACATATTTGGTGTTGGCCTGCACCGATACGTCAAAGCCAAGCGAGAGCGGCCGGTAAAAGACGCCGCCGCTCCACGTATTGTCCATCACCGTGACGACGTTCTTCGCTTTGGCAGCCGCCGCAATCGCGGGCGCATCGGCAATCTCGAACGTCATCGAGCCCGGGCTTTCGAGGAAGATCAGCTTTGTCGTCGGGCGGATCAGCTTCTCGATGCCGCCGCCAATCGTAGTGTCGAAATACTCGGTCTCGCAGCCCCAACGGCTCAGCGTCCGGTCACAGAAGCGGCGCGTCGGCCCATAGGTGTTGTCGCCCACCAGAACATGCGCGCCCGTCTCTGCGAATGCGATGAACGGAACCGTGCAGGCCATCAGGCCAGACGCCACCAGCGCACAATGCTTGGCGTCCTCGATCTCCATCAACGCCTGCCGCAGCGCTTCATGCGTCGCCGTGCCATGCCGGCCATAAGTCCAGCCGCCGGGCTCGAAAAGCTTCGATGCGCTTTCGACCAGCACGGTGGAGGCGCGCTGCACAACAGGGTTCACGCCGTTCTGCGTCAGCTTGCGGTCGCGCGCGGCGTGGGTCAGCCGCGTGCCCAGATGGCGCTTGCCGCCGCCGCTCTTGCCGGAGCCGGAGCCCATCGTCTCAACCTGTCTCGATCGGAGTTTCGCTTTCCGGCTTTCCCCATTCGCTCCACGAACCGTCATAGACCGCGGAGTCATCGTGCCCGGCGACCGACTGCGCCAAGGCAAGGATCGAAGCCGTCACGCCCGAACCGCAGGTGTTGATGATCGGCTTTCCCAGATCGACGCCAGCTGCATTGAACACAGCCTTCAATTCCTGTTCGGACTTCAGCCGTCCATCCGCTGCGATGACCTGCGCATAGTGAACGTTGATTGATCCGGGGATGTGCCCCTTGCGCAGGCCTGCGCGCGGCTCCTCTACCTCGCCACGAAAGCGCGGAGCCGAGCGAGCATCGACAACCTGCGCGCCTTGCGATGCGATCGTCGTTTTCATCTGAGTCAGATCGCGAACAAGATCGCGGCGCGGACGCACGGTGAAGTGACGGTCGGCCTGGAAGTGCGGCGGCAGATCCTCGATCGCGCCGCCGGCTGCGCGCCAGGCGTCGAACCCTCCATCCAGCACTGCGACGTCGCCATGCCCCATCGAGCGGAACATCCACCACGCGCGCGCCGAAGCCAGGAAACCGTTCTGGTCGTAGCAGATCACGCGATGACCATCGCCAAGCCCAAGCCTGCGGACGCGCGAGGAGAACTTCTCGGGCGAGGGCAGCATGTGGGGCAGGGAGCTGTCGGTATCTGAGACGTCGTCTATGTCGAAGAATCGCGCGCCCGGAATGTGGTGCGCGTCATAGATCTGGCGGCCAGTCTGCGGCGCATCCGGCATGAACCAGCTGCAGTCGAGCACGCGCACATCGGGCGCGTTGAGGTGTGACCTCAGCCATTCGGCTGATACTACCGGCTTTTCCGGTGTGAAATGGGCGACCATCTGGCGCCTACTCCGTTGGCTTGAGGGTGACAGGGCGGTTCAACTAGCCAGACCCGGAAAAACGGGCAAGGTAAAGCAGGGGAGAGATTTACCTAACAAGTGGTCGCGCTGCTGTCTCAGCAGGCAGGAATGAGCGCCATGACGCCCGGCGGCATGGTTAATTTGCGTCCAGCTAATCGTTTGTGCGGCGCAACAGTTCTCATCACGAGTGTCCGGAAACGTGACACGCCTATGACGCGAAAACCCCAGCAAATGAACGGACAATTCGACACTCGCTCATTGGGCGAAGTGGGTTGTTTGCGGTGCAATATAGGAGTTCTGTTCGTTAACGGGCTGTTACTTCTCGCGACTCGGGAAGAGGGGCCGGACAACTCGCCTGCTTGGGGATGATGGCAGGCATTCCGGCGCATGACGGCACCTTTAGGTCCGGACCTTGGAGGAAGGGACGGGGTGGGAATCCGGCCGGCATTGCTGGTCCGGGTATTGCGTATGGGTGATCGGAGTCTCTCCGATCGAGGGTGTTGGTGTTATGAAGAATGGTAGCGGCGTAGAGGCTGAACGCCTCGTCGCATGGGCCGACAGCCCTCCTGTCGGCGGCATCTACAGGGTCCACAGCAGCGCGGTGAAGCGCGCGATGGATCTGGTGATGGCGTTCACCGTGTTGACCTTCGTGTCTCCGGTTCTGCTCGGCATTTATGCCCTGCTGAAAATCTTTGATCCGGGCCCGGCCCTGTTCAGCCAGCTTCGCGTCGGCCGCGATGGCCGCACGTTTACCGTGTACAAATTCCGCACAATGCGCATCGACGCTCAGGAACGCCTGGACAATCTGCTGGCGACCGATGCCGAAGCTGCTGCCGAGTGGGCCAAATTCCAGAAACTCAAGCGCGACCCGCGCGTCACCGTGCTGGGCCGCTTCCTCCGCAAATCCAGCCTGGACGAGCTTCCGCAGCTGCTGAACATCGTTCGTGGCGAGATGTCGGTTATCGGGCCGCGCCCGGTCACGTCCGGTGAAATCCACCGCTACGGGCAAGAATATCCCTATTACACCGCCGTGCGCCCTGGCGTTCTCGGCCTGTGGCAGGTCAAAGGCCGCAACAAGCTCACCTATCCCGAGCGGATCGCCTACGACGTGCAGTACGTGAAGACCTGGTCGATCTGGCAGGACGTCAAGATCATGTTCATGGCGATCCCGGTCGTGCTGCTGGGTCTCGGCGCTTACTAGCCTCACAGGCGAGCCGCCGCGCGGATACTTGCCTAACAAGTAACATTTGTTAAGTATCCGGGAACCCGTTTCGGTTCCCGCGTGTTCCTCCTTTAGCCAGTTCGGCCAGTCGCCGCGGGTAGGGAGGGAATATGTTGCTTTGTCTCCATGCCGCTCCCGCGATTGAAGGATTGTTAAGGGGCAAGCCCAACAGTGGCCTGATAAGCTGGCGGAGCAACATGAGCCACGTATCCGCAATTCCGCCCGGTGGTAAGTTGGGCGCGCCCCGCAGGGGTTGGGACTCTCCGGTCAATCGCGCGAGCGATATGGACGGCCCGCGCCTTGGCGAGACCTTCCATGTCGATGCCGACGCGGCCCCCGATCCGTATGCTGACGATCCGAAATGGGCGCCGTGGAAAGTCACGCTGGCCGTAGCGATCTTCTGCGGATCGTTCTGGGCTGGCATCAGCTATCTGGCCACCCGCCTGATGGGCTGACGCGCCCAGGGTTTCACGACAGCCTAGCTTTCATACCAGTCCGGCGTCGGCAGGCCTTTCTCTTTCAGGAAAGCGCCATTGTAGAGCTTCGACAGGTAACGCGTCCCGTAATCGCAGAGAATGGTCACCACGGTGGACCCAGGCCCGAGCTTCTTCGCAAGCTGGATCGCCCCCACAATGTTCACACCGGCAGATCCGCCAAGGCACATGCCCTCGTTCCGCGTCAGGTCGAAAAGCACACGCAGCGCATCCGCGTCGTCGATGCGCCAGGCGTCATCCACCTCAATGCCCTCCAGATTCGCCGTGATCCGCGACTGGCCGATGCCTTCCGTGATCGACGTGCCCTCCGACTTGAGCTCGCCGGTTTTGTAGTAGGAGAAAAGCGAAGCGCCGCCCGGATCGGCGAGGCCGATTTGAACCTTCTTGTTGCGCTCCTTGAGCGCCATCGAAACGCCGCCCAGCGTGCCGCCCGAGCCGACCGAGCAGATGAAGCCATCCACCTTGCCGTCCGTCTGTTCCCAGATCTCCGGCCCGGTCGTTTCATAGTGTGCGTTGCGGTTGGCGACGTTGTCGAACTGGTTGGCCCAGATCGCGCCCTTCGGCTCCGTCTTGGCCATCTCTTCGGCCAGGCGCTGCGAATACTTCACGTAATGGTTGGGGTTGGCGTAGGGGACGGCATCTACCTCGACCAGCTTCGCGCCAAGAGAGCGAACCGCGTCCTTCTTCTCCTGGCTCTGCGTACGCGGCATCACGATGACCGTGCGATAGCCCAGCGCATTCCCGACCACCGCAAGGCCAATGCCGGTGTTTCCCGCCGTACCCTCGACGATCACACCGCCGGGCTGCAGCCGGCCCGATTTCTCGGCGTCGCGGATCATGCCCAGCGCCGCCCGGTCCTTCACCGACTGTCCGGGGTTCAGGAACTCCGCCTTGCCATAGATGTTGGCCCCGGCCAGCTCCGAAGCTTTCCTCAGCTTGATCAGAGGTGTGCGCCCGATCGCTTCGATGACATTGCCGAATGTCCGCATGAAAGCCCCTTGGCGCAGCCGTCCCAGACCCGGCGGCTATGCGCGTCCTATGACCTAGGGAGATTGCAGCGTGCGATCAACCTTGTAGCCCCATGATCCGGAGGGGTTTGCCCTGCGTATCCGTTGATAATCGGTACAACGGGCCCCCCGATGAGCTTTCATGACAATGCGTATTCCGCCTTCATGCTCGACTACGCGGCCGGAAGCCTGTCGCAGGCGGAAAGGCTTGTGGCCGATATTCACCGGGTGATTTCCCCTCGCGGCGCGATCAATGCCCGCGTGCTGGATGCAGTCGGTGGCCTGATGCTGGAAGATGCACCGCCCCGCCCCGTGGCCCTGCCGTCGCTGCCTGCGGTGCAGGACGCGTTTAATGCGGCGTCGCCTCGCTTCGCCCCCTACCTCAACCGCGACCTCATCGCCCTGAAATGGCGCAAGAGCATTTTCGGCGTGAAGACGCATCCAACCGACATTCCCATGGCGAGCCTCCTGCGGTTGGACCCCGGCGAGCGTGCGCCCGGCCATGGTCACGGCCGCCGCGACGTTACGGTGGTCCTGCAGGGCAGCTATGCCGACGAGTTTGGCGTCTATGAACGCGGCGATCTCGCCTTCGCCGAGCCGGGCATGAAGCACCAGCCGCGCGCAGTCGGCGGCGAGACATGCGTGTGCCTCCTGGCGGAAGAAGCAGGGCGGCCGCTGGTAGGATTTTTGGGATTGTTCGGGGTGGGCATCAGAAAACAGAAAGATTCCGCATGATGCGCTTCACCACCTGGATCGTCGCCGCCGCTGTGACGGCGCTTGGCGCCATGCCCGCCGTTGCGCAGCCATGGCAGCCCGCCAATGGCGACAAGCTTGAATTCGACGTCCTGCGAGACGGCGGCGAGTTCGGCACGCACCTCGTGAACTTCACACGCGAGGGCGACTCGCTCACCGTGAAAACCGATGTCGTGCTCAAGGTCGCGCTCGGACCGATCACCTTCTTCGACTACGCGCATGACGTGACCGAACGCTATGTCGGCAGCAAGCTCGTCTGGGTCGGCTCGCGCACCAAGAACGGCGGCAAGTGGAAGACCCTCGCGGCGCAGCCCACCGAGGGTGGGCTCAGCGTAAAGGGCGACAAGTTCAAGGGCGTCCTGACCGGCCCCGTGATTCCTTCCACGCACTGGAATCGTGACGAGATGAAACAGCCCACCATGTTCTCTACGGAGACCGGCGAAATGCTTCCCATCAAGGTGAAGGATCGCGGCATCGAAAAGGTCAAAGCTGGCGGCCGCATGATCGACGCCCAACGCTTTGACGTCGACAGCGAGATCGACGCCAGCTTCTGGTATGACTCGGCAGGCCGCTGGGTGAAATGCGCATTCGAGGCGCAGGGCTCGAAGATCGAATACGTCCTGCGCGCGCTGCCGGCCTGACGCATCTTTCGCCGATCGTTTGGCGTCATTCCGGATAAATGAGCACTCCTTGCGCAGCGCAGGGAGAGTTTTGATCTGGTATGTGGGATATCATACAGAGTTCCGTAGGATATCGTACAGACAGCGGTTCGCCGCTGTCTCACGTTGATCCCGAATCGCTCATGCGATCGCGGGGGAAATGTGTATGAAACCCATACGAACGATGCCGTTCGAGGCTGTTCTATCGTTGCCGCTCGCCACAGCGCTGACCACATGAGGTTCATGCGAGCGCTGATCGTTGACGCCGACAGCGACGCCCGGCTTCAGGTTTCAAAACTTCTGGATGAATGTGGGTTTGACAGCGTGGGGGCAGCCGATGGCGTTGATGCGCTGAGATCGATGTCCGATTTCGCGATCGACCTGATCGTCGCCGAGATTTCCCTTCCAAGGCTCGACGTCGTTCAACTGATCCACATCATAAGGAACGGGGCCTTCGGACCGACCCCGCCGCCCATGATCATCTGCTCCGCGCGCCTGCACGAAGCGTCATGGGCGATACATCCAGCCCTTCAGGGGCTGACCCTTCTGGCCAAACCTGTCACTCCGCGCGCATTCGCAACCGCGCTTGATGCGGCTTTACCCGTCGAATGCCTCGATTAGGCGCTGCGGGCGTCGAACGTGACGTGTGTGTAAGGCGTCGAACAGACAGTTCCGTCTAGATGACGGCAAGGTCCGGCACCCTCGGATTCGGTATCGGGACCGGATTCAGAGGGCTGGACGCCATGACGGCGTTCGACTTTTCTCAAGGCCATTCCATTGCAGTTATTAGATCGGACAGGTCGCGTCGTGCGCCCTATATATCCCCTTATCGGACAGCGACCTTTTGGCGGCGTCCGGCAGAGAGATGTTTGTGCTCCCCGTCGTTTTGCGGGGTTCAGGCATGCCAAACTCTAGACAATCTGACATGAGAAACACGATCCTCGCCCGCCTGCCGGCTGGCGATTTCGCTGCGGTACGCGCGCTGCTCGAACGCATCAGCATGACATCAGGCGGCATTCTCCAGGGAGCGGGCGAACCCGCGAAGTCGGTCTTCTTTGTCGAGAGCGGGATAATCTCCCTGCTTGCCCCGCTGGAGCAGGGCGGACGCATCGAGATCGGTCATGTCGGGCGCGAAGGCGCGGCCGGAGTTCACTCCGCGCTGGGCGCGGATACGCTCACATCGGAATTCACGGCGCAGAGCGATGGCGTGGCGTTACGCGCGGACGCGTCTGCGCTGCGCACCATTGCCGAACAGTCGGCGCCGCTTCGGCAGGCGCTCAACGGCTTCGCGAACGCGCTGCATGGCCAGGTTGCGCAGGTCGCGGCTTGCAACGGCGCGCACGAAGTCGTCCAGCGTCTCGCGCGCTGGCTGCTGATGGTGCATGACCGCACCGACGGCGACACGCTGAACCTGACGCACGAGGTGATCTCGCTGATGCTCGGCGTCACACGGCCGGGCGTAACGATCGCGGCGGGCACGCTGCAGAAATCCGGCCTGATCCAGTATTCGCGCGGGCGTCTCACGATCGTTGATCGCGCCGGTCTCGAACAGGCAGCGTGCGAATGCTACGGTATAGTCTCGGCCTACTATCGCTCCGAGCTCGACTAGGCGTCCGACGCCAGCTTCAGTCCGATGATCCCGGCAAGGATCAGCAGAACCGATCCCACGCGCATCACGGTCGCCGCTTCGCCGAGGATGAAAATCCCCACCGCAAACGCACCCGCCGCGCCGATGCCGGTCCAGACCGCATAGGCCGTTCCAAGCGGCAGCTCTTTCATCGCCAGCGACAACAGCCAGAAACTGATCACCATCGCCACAATCGTGACCACGGATTCCACCGGCTTGGTGAAGCCGTTCGATGTTTTCATGAAGTACGCCCAGACAACTTCCAGAAGTCCGGCGATACCAAGGAATACCCAGGCCATATGGCCCTCCTGCAATACGTCGGGCCGTCCCGCGTGATTGCCCAAAGTGGGGGAGGTCGTCCTCGCTTGCTGGCGATTTGGGACAGCGCGCATCAAAGGTCAACTGGCGCGCCGCGCGGTTGCGTTTCGCCTCCATGGGCCTATGCCTCACCCAATGGCTGAGTGGAGCGACCAGGCGATATCGCTGGGCTTGAGGCGTTTCGGCGAAACCGGGGCGATCCTTGAAGTCTTCGCGCGCGAACACGGCCGCCGCCGCGCCATGGTCTATGGCGGCGCCAGCCAGAAAAAGCGCGCGCCCATGCAGCCGGGCAACACGCTGAACGTGACGTGGAAAGCCCGCGCCGACGACAGTCTCGGCTTCTTCACGGTAGAGTCCGAGAATGAGCGCGCCGCCGTCTATATGTCCGATGCAGAATCGCTCGCGGGTCTCTCTGCGCTCGCCGAACTTCTCGCCGCCGCGCTGCCCGAGGGCGAGGCCAAGCCCGCGCTTTATGACGCCGCCGAAACAGTCCTCGACATGCTGGGCGACGTTCAGGTCTGGCCCGCGCTTTTCATCCGCTGGGAAATTGGTCTCCTGACCATGATGGGCTACGGCCTCGACCTGTCGAGTTGCGCCGTATCAGGCAGCAATGATGGTCTGACCCATGTGAGCCCCAAATCTGGCCGCGCCGTGCGCGGATCGGAAGCAGGCGACTATCTCGACCGCCTCTTGCCCCTGCCGGCCTTCCTGATCGACAACACCGCGCCGGCCACCCCTGTGGATATCCGTGCGGGCTTCCGGCTCACCGGACACTTCCTTGCGGAAAGATTGTTCGCGGATCTCAACAAGGGTGTGCCAGAAGCGCGCCTTCTTATGATTGACCGGCTGGAGCGGGCAGGGCGACTCTCACCCGGCTGATTCGAGACTAACCAGGATTTTGGCATGGCCAGGAACACCACCATCGATCCGCCCGACAATGGCGGGGAGATCATCGACGAACCGATGGGCGAGGCGCTGTCGCGCCGCTATCTCGCCTATGCGCTTTCGACGATCACATCGCGCGCCCTGCCGGATGTGCGCGATGGCCTGAAGCCCGTCCACCGCCGCGTGCTCTATGCCATGGCGCAACTCGGGCTCAACCCGAATGGCGGCCACCGCAAGTCCGCCACCGTGGTCGGTGAAGTCATCGGTAAGTACCACCCGCACGGCGACCAATCGATCTACGACGCCATGGTGCGTCTCGCTCAGGACTTTGCCACCCGCACGCCGCTGGTCGATGGCCAGGGCAACTTCGGCAACATCGATGGCGATGCCGCCGCCGCCTTCCGCTACACCGAAGCCAAGCTCACGCCCGCAGCCATGCTGCTGCTCGAAGGCCTCGACGAAGACGCCGTCGATTTCCGCGATACGTATGACGAGCGAAACAAGGAGCCTGTGGTCCTCGCCGCCGGCTTCCCGAACCTGCTCGCCAACGGCTCGTCCGGCATCGCGGTCGGCATGGCGACCTCGATCCCGCCCCACAACCCCGCTGAATGCATCGACGCGGCGATCCATCTACTCGACCACCCGAAAGCCACCGTCGATGATCTCCTGAAGATCATGCCCGGCCCAGACTTCCCCACGGGCGGCGTCATCGTCGAAACCAAGGAGGGCCTGCGCGAAGTTTACGCCACCGGCCGCGGCGGCGTCCGCGTGCAGGCGCGCTGGCGCAAGGAAGACCTCGGCCGCGGCATGTACCGCATCATCATCACCGAAATCCCCTATCAGGTTCAGAAGTCGAAACTGATGGAGCGTCTGGCTGAGCTGATCGAGACCAAGAAGGCCCCGAT